>NC_012177.1 GCF_000170955.2 Borreliella valaisiana VS116
AAAAAATTACACTTTGTCCTAACCTAAAAATCAATTCTTGGCCGTAAAAAATTTTAAACGATTTTAAATAAACTAATATTATTAAATTGATAATTTCATTTAGGAAAAGAAGAATTAAGCCTTAATTTCTTTTAATCATAAAATAAATACATAATACTTTAACTAAAGATTAACTTAAAATTGGGCTCAACAATAACAAAAAGTGTAAATATTTTCACAATAATTCACAAAAAAAGGTATTAATTCTGAAAGCTCCCAACAAAATATTATTCAAACTTAATTAATAATTTGGTTTTATAGTACCATACTTGTATACCGCAACTTGTTAATGGCTCATATATTCAATAAATTTACCCACTTAAATAATTAATCAGGGGGGGATTTACTCTTTTCTGTTTTGACTTAATGTAGTTGTAATTTTAGTCTCTAAGACTATATTAAGAATTAAATTGAATACATTACTACATTTTAACCCCTTAAGTCTCATAATTATCCTTATACCCCTACAAACTTCTAATAGATACAATTTAAAAATTAATTTTTGCAAAAATTAATTTTTAAATTACAATAAACTAATATTAATTTATTACAAATTGAGCTAATATTTTACTTATCAAAACTTACATTAAGAGAGGAGGTAATATGAAAAAATTTTTCATATTAATATTAATTTTTGGCTTGACAATTCAAATTTTTGCTAAAAACGATAGACAAGATAGAATTGAAAAAGGTATTGAAAGTTTTAATAAATATGATAAAGACAAAAAAAATCCAATCGGGCCGTTCCTTTTGAATTTATTTTTGCCTTTTGGAATAGGATCCTTTGTCCAGGGGGATTATATTGGTGGCGGCTCAGTACTTGGATTTAATTTGTTAGGAGCAATTCTTTGTGGAACTGGAATTATTCTTAATACTCGAGAAACACAATTAACCGGATCCATACTAATAGGAGTAGGAGCAAGCATGATTTTAACATCCTACGTGACCTCACTTATTATTCCATTCACATTTGCAAATCGGTACAATGAAAATCTTAAAAAAAGACTGAGCGCTGAACTTGTGGGATTTGAACCCAATTTTGATATTGGAACAAGCGGATTTCAACTGTCTTTTAAAAAGAGTTATTAAATAGTTATTAAAAAAAATGTAAAACAATAATTTTTTAAAATCTAATATTAAAAATCAATTTACCTATTAAGAAAGCATTAACACAAGTACTCTCTTCTTAGGCTTACCAATTAAATTTAGAATGTCCCTTAAACCCTTAAAATACAAAAAATCTTAAAATATTAAAAACTTGTATAATATTCAACCCAATTAAGAAATTGTTCTCAATGCCAAATTGGTACAATATTTTTAACAATTAATAATAACAATTACTAATTAAAATGTTCTAAACATTATCTTAAAATGATATAATTACTTATTATTAATTAAAACTACTTTTAAGGAGACTATTTTGAAAAAAACGATTATTGTATTTACCATATTAGTATTTATGTTTAATTGTACAAAAAAAACTAATAATGCCGAGTTAAATAATGATTTGGATGAAGAATCTCAAAAATTACAATCTAAATCAAATCTAGTTGATGACAATAGAATTGAATTTAGCAAAACAACACCTTTAGAAAAATTAATAAGCAAATTAAATTTAAACTATGATGAAAAAGAAACACTAACATTTTTAACAAGCTTATTAAAAGAAAAACTAGTAGACCCAAATATTGGTTTACATTTTAAAAATACTGGCGCAGATGAGAGCAAAATAGAAGAAACTATACACAAATTTCTATCAGATCTAAAAGAAGATGAAATAAAAGAAATGCTTGCAAAAATTAAAGAAAATAAAGATGCAAAAGAAAAAGATCCTGATAAATTAGATACTTACAAAACCGCGCTTGCTAGTGGATTCGATGGGATTTTTAATCAAACAGATTCCAAAGCCACATTTAATAACCTTAAAGACGCTATATAATCAACCAAGTTTAAAATTAATTAATTTTTAAAAACACTAGTTTTTATACTAGTATAAAAACTAGTGTTAAAAGCTAGTGATTAAAAACTACTAACTTTTAAAACAACTTCTTAGTTAACCAAAGAATTAAAATAACTTGCACTTTTTATTTTAGGATATTTTTCAATTATTTTTTTCATAGTAACATTAAAAAGCTTAGAATCAAGTGAAATTTTATAAACTTTTTTATTTTGTGGAGATTTCTTAGACTTAATGGTAATCTCAGCAATCATGTCCCTCCAAACTCCATTACTATAAAGATCAGTAAAAGCTTCAACTACTGTTTTAGCATCCTTAGAGCCAAAAGGATATGCGGTCACAAGCCCATATTCAACTGATTTTTCAGACATTGGAATTCCTCCCAAAACTCCTCCTCTACTTTCATCAAAATTTATATCGCTTCCCTTGCTTATCAATCTAAATCCAGAAACAGAATAAAACGGATCACTCTCACTAGTGGTCTCAAAGATTATTAACGGCATAGCATAAGAAACGTAATTCCCATCAACAGGAGTAACAAGATAAGAATACTTAATACCCTTAAGCTCTTCAATACAATTCCCAAACTCATTACACAAATCTCTGGCTTTAATTTTCATCCAACGAACATACACCGACCAAAAACCTACAGTGATTGTTTTTGTTCCTTCTAAAAACTCTATTTGGTTGTAATCAATAAATTTATTTTTATTTTCAAGCGATTTTAAGGTCCCATAATTTTGAAAATCAGACGCCAAACCAGAATCGTCTGAGAATGATCCAAAATTCATTGAACCCAAAGTTTCTTTTTTTTGACCTAGCCTAGATGCATTTTCTCCAATAAGTCCACTACTCTCTTTCTCCATTTTTGAATTATTATCTAAATGGCAACAAAGAATTAAAATCACAACAAATACAATGACTATTTTCAAAACGCTCCCCCTTTTAAAAATTCCTATATAATTTAAAAATTTTAAATTATATTATTAGAAGCAAATGTAGATCAATTAACAAAAAAATCAAAATAAAAACTTAACGCCTGATAATCTCTTTTTTCAAACTGTTTAAAATGCGATCTATATAATCATAAAGTTTTTTATTCTTACCAATATTTGTATAATAAAGTTTAAAAATTTCTAAAAGAGTATTTCTAACTTTAAGAATCAATCTTCTTCTGTTTTTATTTCCAATAGAGCCTAATACTTGTTTGAAAGATTTATTTGATTTCTCCATTTCTTTTAAGAAACCTTTAACATCATAATTTGATGTTATTTCCTCTAGCTTTCTCAATATTAACCTAGAATATTCCTTACCAAGTTTTTTAAACAAATCATCAAGATTTTCAAAATCGAACTCTCCGTATAACAAAACCCCACAAAGTCGCAACGTCTCTTCTTCCTCGTCTGTTAAGCTGCGATTCCAATTTAAATGCCAATCAAGCTCTGCCTTTGTAGCAAGAGAAAAATTTTTCAATTCAAGAAGCTCTTTGCTAACACTACTAATTTGTTGATCGATTGTTTTTTCAAGAGCAACAAGAATGTCCGCGTTTGAACCGCCGGCATTAATCTTGGTTAAATAAAATTGTTGACACAAATTCATTTCTAAAAGAGACATTTCATCTTCTCTATCACTTTTGTCAGAATAATTTTCAATCAATCTCACTAAAATACTTATTTTAGAAGATAAATCTTCCCACCGCTTTTTCCCTATATCAATCAAAAATTGATTAACATCTTTTTCGCTGTACTTATACTTTTCCAACATTTCATCATTGTTTAAAAGCCATCCACCAAGAGTATATCTATGTTCATCATTTTGCAAAGATTTCTTGAAAAACTCAAAATTTTTGTCCTCTTCCAAGTTTAAATTGGGAATCCAAATCCCATCATTAGTATTTTTCAGCAAAGCTTTACTGTATCTTGACTTACCAATATTACGCTTTGAAGACATTTTTAGCACAGACCCAGAATCATCTAAACTATTCAAATCATTACCTTCATGATCTGAGCCTGTCGATATTAAATTTTTAGAATTTTCCAAAGTTTGCAAATCCTTTTTAAAGTCCTTAAATTCTCTGGAATTTGCTGGGTCATTCTTTTTGCTTTTTAAATTACCCAAATTAGAATCTTTAAGCTTATTACTTTTAGACTCTAAAGATTTTTTTTGATTGCTGATTAAATTTTGTTTATTGCTGGAAATGGTAACTTTTAAATCTTCTTCTAAAGATTTACTATTACAACTAAGAAGCAATAAAAAGCTAATAACAGCTGCAATTCCTATTTTATTCATAAATTGAATTTCCTCTATTTAATTATAGGTTTAAATAAACTATAGCTCACTTTATATACACTAAATGTATGTACCACTTTAATTCTTATCATAAAAGGAATTAAGCTTAAAATTGTTTTAATAATTACCTTTTAAAGAAAGCCAACAAAGCCATATATTTACAACAAAAACAGACAAATATAAATAGAAAAATTAACTCTTCTTTAGAAGAGTTAATCAAACAATTAGCCAACATAAAAAAGTTAAAACGAAGCGGATGCATCATAGTTTTTTACAAGATTACAAGCCTCTTCAATGTTTTTAGTAGTAGCAAAAGATTGCCTCAAATTATCTATGTAAGCTTTTTCAACCTGTAACAATTGCTGCTTAGCATTAGCGACATTTGCATCATTTGAGCGCTCAAGAGCAATTTTGGCATTTCTTTTGGCTTTTAAGCACTTAACAACAGTAGCAAGCATTTCTTTTATTTTATTTTCATTTAAATTTAAAATTTGGTTAAACTTATCAGGACTACTATCAAGAACTACCTGCTCAATAAAAAACAAAGCTTCTTTTTGGTCATCATTTAAAGAATCTACAAAAGAGATTTTAGGTGCTCCACTTAACGAGCCATCAGAAGAATTTAACACCTTTGAAGACTTTCTCCTAATATCAGAATAATTAAATTCTTTACAGGAAAAGAATAATAAAATAACAAATAATAAAATTTTTTTCATACCGTCTCCCACACTGTGATTAAACAAATATTTAAATTTAAAAATTAAATGATTTTTTTTAAAAAAAAATATAAATTATAATATATCTCAAGATTTAAAATAATAAACATTTTATAAAACTTTATAGCAAATTCGAATAAAATATGTTAGAATGACCTTGGTAGTTAAAAATGGAAATTAAAATCGACGAAAAATTTAATATAGTATTTAACAATGATCTTAAATTAATAGAAAACATTGAAGAACAAAAACAACGTTTATTCTTTTATCTTAAGACACCAAAAGGCAGCTTGAAAGAAAATCCAAATTATGGATTTGACTTTAACTTTTACTTTAAGCTTTGCAAAGCCAATAAACTAGAATCTATTAAAAATTTTTTTTTAAACCTTTCAAAAGAACTAAAAATAGATCTTATTAACGTAAAACCAAGTATTAAAAACAAAACAATAACAATAGAATTTTTCTTTTTAGGAAAAGACACTTTAAAAATGGATTTTAAAATATGAGTATAATTTTTGATAAAAACTTAGGAATATTGGAAAAAACAATAGAAGAAATTCAAACTGAAAAAAAACATATTTTGAGAACAAAATACGGCATAAACATTAAAGATAATTCAATTTACGACATAATAAACTTTCCAAGCTCAAGCATTGACAAACAAATATCAGAAGTCTTAAAAGAGCTTTTTTCCAAAATAAAAGAAAATGGAAGCTATTTTAATGCACTCAAAGAAGACTTAAGCACACCCAAAAGCTCAACCTACGAAGCAATAAGAAAAGCTCTGCTAAACGTTGACGGGGTTAAGCACTTAAACATTCTAAGTGGGCCTGGAACAATTAACCTCTACTTAATACTACAAGACGATTGTTTTGCGGACAAAGAAAAAAATCAAATTAAAATTGAGACTAAGCAAAATATTTGGCAAGCAATATACTATACAGCACCAAGCGGAACTGTTTTTAAAGGTAATGTTGGAATTGAGTTTTTAAACAAACACAATCAAAAAAAAACATACAAATTCAGCTTAGGTGAGAAAAAATATGCATATCTTAAGGCAATCTACAAAACAGAAACAAAAGACGCAATCTACAAAGAAATAGATACTCAAATCAGAGACATCTACAACAAAATCCTAAACGAAAAATACACTGAAATGGGCACATCTCTTAGATATCAAGACTTTCTTGCACCAGTTAGCATTATTAAAGGAATAAAAGAGCTGAGAATCGGAACTTGCATTAAAAAAGATTTCACAAAAAAAATCACAGACCTTAATGATGGTGATTTTACATTCAATAAAGACGAAAACACTAAAGAGAATGAAATTATTATTTTTGATACAAACAAAAGACTACTTATTAACAGAGAATAAAAATGCACAAAGAGATACCAAAATTTTTAGAAAATACCCAAATTGAAAAGTTCATTTACAATGAGCTTGATTATAAAAAAGAGATATTAAGAGAACTAAAAGAACTGCTTGAAAACTTTAGAACAATCAATGTTAAAGGCAGTATTAACTCCAAATTTATTGCATTAATAATGCTTTCAATATTTAACGCATTTCACTTTAAAAAAGAGTTGGGCAAAAATCTTGTTAACTCTTTAGACGCCATTATTTTTGCAATCAAATCTATTGGCACTGATGAGAGCTTTATTGTACTCTTTAGGGCATTTTTACACGCAAATGTAGAAGTCAGCTCAAACGAAGACACTCCAGGCGAGATAATAATAAAATTACTTGGAAACATTAAGTCTCCGATTGAATTTAATATTGCAGCAAAAAATCAAAATAAACTTAAAAAAATAACTGCAAAACACCTTGGATTTAAAAAAGCTCTGGTTTCTAACTATATGCCCAAAGATTACAAAAATTCAGTATATGAGTTTATTAAAATATTAATCCCCGTAGGAAGGATAGTAAAAATCATAGACAAAGAACAAATAGAAATAAAAAGCACAAGAATAAAAAATTTTGCAAAGTAGATTATTTTTTCTGATCTACTAAAGTTTAAATAAAAATTTAAAACTAAAGAAATTAAAAAGGAGAATTTATGAATACAAACGAACCACAAGAAAGCATACAGATAAAAGATTTAAATAGAAAAACAAAAGTTAATCAAAGTGATCTTATTCCTATTGACGACATAGTAGAAGATACTTGTGCAATCACATACAAACATCTCCTAGAACAAATACAAAATGATACCTTTTACAACAGCGAATTTCAGTGCTTTAAAAAAGCAATAAAAGATGTAATTAGCAAAGAACTTTTAGAAAACAAAGAATATATAAAAAAAATTTACATTAAAGTAATCTCTGAGCTTTTAAAACTAAGCAAATCACCTGAGAACATAGATTTTGACACTGTTTTTAAAAAAGTTAAATCTACGTTTATTTCAAGCTTAAAACACACAAATACAAAATTGCCCTCAAATAAAATTTCAATTTACAACTCAACCACAAAAGATCTTGAACTTATTCAATTTGAAATTTTAATTGAAAGTTTAAAAGAAGTTTTTGCAGAAAAATCTGAAATAAATCAACTCAAAAGTGACTTAATTAACTATTTACAAATAAGTGATTTTACAGATAAATTCCTAAACGCTTTCAAATCAATCCCTAAAAAAACTTTTGATGTAAAAAATGAACAAATTGTAAGCTGTTATCAAAACGGAATCCCACAAACTGTAGATACTCCCATTTGGTGGCAAGGAAAACCATATGGCTTTGGGGGACAACACACAATAATTGATGACACCTCAATATTAGAATTTCAATATAAAAACAAAGCCACAACTATTGTGCTTAAAAACAAAAGCAGCATATCAATTATCATTGACGAATCGCACAAAGAAGAATACATTTACTTAAAAATTGACGCAGAAATTAGGTATTCAAGCTCAACAGAAGATCACAATAAGCAATTTTACCTTCAATTTTCAAGAAGTTCTGCCAAAATACTAATAGCCTCATTTTCTTCAGAAAACATGCCTACACTCAAAACACCAATTTACAATGGTTGGTACTTCGTTGGATCAGGAAGCATAGGCATGGGTCAAACAATGCCAATACTATACAAAGTATAAAAATAAATTTAAAGGAGATATTTATGAATACAATACTTATTTTTTTGTCAACAATTGACAATACAAAACTCATTATATTAGGAGGATTTATTGTGCTGGCAATTCTGCCGATGATTTCAGCAATAAATCCGCAGTTTAGAGAAAATTTAAACCTTATTATAAAAAAGCTCTTAAAAAATACAAATAAAAAGGAAACAAAATGAACAGTAAAATAAATATTAAATCCGGTCTTGAAGCTTTAAATAATTTATATGATTTTCTAAAAAGCGGTGATTCTCCAACAGAAATCAAAGTAGAAAAGGGAATATACTTAGGACTCAATCTTTACAACCTAATAATGAGTATTTACAAAGACAAAATAAACACCCTTGAGAAGGAAGAATCAATAAAAATATTAAATGATATTGAAAATGTGAATAATAAAATAACTCAACTTATATCAAGCATTAATGACGAGAGAGATGTAAGTATTATCGAGTATTTAAGAGAAGAGAGAAATGAACTAATGGCAATAAAAACCAAAGCGCTCCAAGAACAAATTCAAGGATCCCCAGAAGATTTACAAAAAAGCCATAATAAGAAAGGAGATAAAATTGAAAATTAAAAATTTGCCTTTTTTATTTCTATTAAACATGCTTATAATCTTTTCATGCTCTACAATAGCAAGCCTTCCAGAAGAGCCTTCATACCCAAAAGAGCAAACATTAAAGGCTTTAAGCTTATATGAAGCGCATCTTTCAAGCTATGTTATGTACTTACAAACATTTCTCGTTAAGACTAAACAAAAAGTAAATAACAAAAATTATCCTGAGTTTAAACTTTTTGACACTAGTAAATTAGAAAAAGATCAAAATCTAAAATCAATCAAAACAAACATTACTAATTTAAAAAATCACATCGATAAAATAAAACCAATAGCAACCCAAATTTACAAAAAATACTCAAAAAACATACCTTAAAGTCATTTAATTTTTCTTTTTTTCCTAAAGTCCCAATTTTGGGACTTTTTATTTTAATAAAAAGTATATATTTGATCTTTAACCAATCAAAGTCTATTATCATTTTATTTTTTTTTAATTTTCTATTTGTTATTTATTAATCTTATACTATAATTATACTTGTATTAAGTTATATTAATATAATATAAAAGGAGAATATATTATGAAAAAATATTTATTGGGAATAGGTCTAATATTAGCCTTAATAGCATGTAAGCAAAATGTTAGCAGCCTTGATGAAAAAAACAGCGCTTCAGTAGATTTACCCGGCGAAATGAAAGTTCTTGTAAGCAAAGAAAAAGACAAAGACGGTAAATACAGTCTAGTGGCAACAGTAGACAAAGTTGAGCTTAAAGGAACTTCTGATAAAAACAATGGTTCTGGAACACTTGAAGGCGTAAAAGATGACAAAAGTAAAGTAAAATTAACAATTTCTGATGATCTAGGCGAAACCAAACTTGAAACTTTCAAAGAAGATGGAACATTAGTGTCAAGAAAAGTAAATTTCAAAGACAAGTCTTTCACAGAAGAAAAATTCAATGAAAAAGGTGAAGTGTCTGAAAAAATACTAACAAGATCAAACGGAACTACACTTGAATACTCACAAATGACAGATGCTGAAAATGCTACAAAAGCAGTAGAAACTCTAAAAAATGGCATTAAGCTTCCAGGAAATCTTGTAGGCGGAAAAACAACATTGAAAATCACAGAAGGTACTGTTACTTTAAGCAAGCACATTGCAAAATCTGGAGAAGTAACAGTTGAAATTAACGACACTTCAAGCACTCCAAATACTAAAAAAACTGGAAAATGGGATGCAAGAAATTCAACTTTAACAATTATTGTTGACAGCAAAAACAAGACAAAACTTGTATTTACAAAACAAGACACAATAACAGTACAAAGCTATAACCCTGCAGGCAACAAGCTAGAAGGTACAGCAGTTGAAATTAAAACACTTCAAGAACTTAAAAACGCTTTAAAATAAGGAGAATTTATGAGACAATACTTAATAGGATTTGCATTAGTATTAGCTTTACTAGCATGTGCACAAAAAGGTGCTGAGCCAAAAACTCAAAATAGTGATCGAGAAATTATGGACTCCAACAAAGACTCGTCAAAAGATTCTAAGCAAGTTCTTACTACATCAACAGAAAAAGCAGTGTCTCTATTTAATGGTTACACCATTTTCGTAAGCAAAGAAAAAAATACATCTGGTAAATATGATTTAAGAGCAGTGGTTGATCAGTTTGAGCTTAAAGGAACTTCTGATAAAGATAATGGATCTGGAACACTTAAAGGTTCAAAAGCTGACAAGACTAAGATGACAATATCAATTACCGAAGATCTAAATTCAGTAACTGTGGAAACATTTGATTCAGGCAACAAAAAAGTTTCAAGCAAAGTTGTTAAAAAACATGGGTTATTAACAGAAGAAAATTTCAAAGCTGATAAATTAGACTCACAAAAATTAACAAGATCAAACGGAACCACACTTGAATACTCACAAATGACAGATGCTGAAAATGCTACAAAAGCAGTAGAAACTCTAAAAAATGGCATTAAGCTTGAAGGAAATCTTGTAGGCGGAAAAACAACATTAAAAATCACAGTAGGTACTGTTACATTAACAAGAGAAATTGAGAAGGACGGTAGAATAAAGCTCTTTTTGAATGATACTGATTCTAGTCCTACTAAAAAAACAGCAAAATGGGAAGACAGTACTAACACCTTAACAATTACTTCTAACCGCAAGAAAACTAAAGATTTAGTGTTCTTAATCGATGGTACAATTACAGTACAAAACTATAACTCAGCAGGCAAGCTTGACGGCCAAGCAAGTGAAATTAAGAGCCTTGGTGAACTTCAAGGTGCTTTAAAATAATATATAAGTAAACATCCTACAAAGGCATTGGCCAATGTAGGATATTGTTTATTATAACCTAAAAATTGAATTTATATATTTTTCAATTTGTTACTTCTAGAAAAAGTCTCTTAGGAGACTTTTTCCCTTGTAAAAAGAAAAAACATAAAAACAATACACCAATCAGGAAATTTAAGTCTTTAAAATTAAAATAAAAAATCTCTAATAAACTAAATGCACAACTAAAATTAAGAAAACTAATGGGGCTAATTCCTTCACTCAAGCCTAATTCTTGAATGAAGGATAATATAAATAACATAATCTAAATTCTTAATAAAATTAAACCCATCGCTAATAAGCTCACTATTTTAAATAAAAATTAACACGTAAAAATAATTTACTCTTAATATAAGTCTATTCTTTATTGTATTTTATTTTATTACAAAAACTTATTTTTGTAAAGTATATTTAACAAATATATATTAAATATACTTTTTTTATATTTTTTATATAAAAATACTTTACTTTTTTATGAAACTGTACTATTAATTAATTTAGAATTAAAGAAATTACTTATATTAGGAGTATAAAATTGAAAACATCAAATCAAAAATCACCAAACACTACAAAAAAGGTAAAAAAAACTACAAAGAACTTCCAACACAACTTAATTGTATTAATCTCTACTCTCAACTTTATAAACTTAAATTTAAAAAAATATACACAAAAAAACATACTTTATTTTCTAAATAAAAACCTTGAAAGAAATAAACAAAAACCCATAAAACTAAAAACACTACAAAACTATTTATACATACTAGAGAAAAAATTTAAAGTCACACTAAACTACTGCAAACATTTAGGAAAAAATTCTGGCAGTGAAACTTATTATAAACTTAAATATGAAAAAGAAAAATGCTACTTAATAATTAACACATACTTCAAGGAAAAAACAACTAATAAAATTAATGAATTTATGCAAAGAATAAAAAAATTCAATCAAATAAATAGTAGTGTTAAATGGGAGTGTATAAATAATACTAATAATATATATAAATATAAAGAATATAGAAATATACACAAAAATTATCAAAAAACAACAAGTAACAAAATATTAAAAAAATATTTAAGTAAATGTAACTTCAAAACAGAAATTCCATCTCTAATAATGGATTTAAAAACAACAAATAAGATCAAAATTTACCATCTAAGAAACTTAAAACACATCGAAAACGACCTTAAAGAAATAGATCCTAAAAACATCGAAAAGCACCTCTCAAATGCAATAAAAGAAAATATAAACAATCCAGGATACTTATGTAAATTTTTCAAGAACAATGGATACAAAAAGCTAATAAATAAAATAAAAGAAACAAATAAAAAATATAAAAACAAAACACAAATTTTAAGAAAAATACTTGCAGAAAAAATAAAAGAGTTAGAAAACCAGCAATATAAAAAGGAAGATTTAGAGAAATTTTTTAGCAAAACATACGAAATCTACAAAGTAAAACCACATTTCATAATAGAATATAAAAAATATCCAGATTTAGACAAACTGGTAAAAAGAGCAAAAACAGAAACTTCCAAGATCCAAGACAAAATGGCCAAGCTAAAAAGTATAAAAAACAATATTTTTAGTATATTATTAGAACAGTTAAGGCATAAAGTAGATAATGATAAATTAATTCCTACTTTAAAGAAATTCATTGAGAATGAGCCTGATCTTAAATATAGCAAGGTATTTGACAATTCCTACTATAATAATTTGATTAAAATAGTGAGCTAAAAAATGTATAGTTTAGCGTTGCTAATAAGGAAAAAGGAAAAAAATGACGGCTTTACTTGAACGATTAAAGCAAAAACAAAAAGAATTAAAATTAGACACAGACAATAAATCAAAATTCAAAAAAGAAAAAAAGACCAATGTCTTTTCTAAGATTGAGGAGGTTAAAGGCAGAAAGATATACCATACTAAAATCTTTAATGATTTTTATACATTTGGAATAAGCAAAAATGAGCCTACTAAATTTTTCATTTCCTTAAGAGGAATTTTTAATATAGAAGAAATAAGTATGTTTCATTTATTTTCTTTAAGAGAAGACGATGAATTTTTAGGAATTTATTACGGAATAAGAAAGCTTGATAAAGCGTTTATTGTAAAGAATTTCAATAAAAAAGAAACGTATACTCTTCGAAAATGTGAATATATTGAATTTAAGTTTAAGAAAGGTTCTGTTTTTTGTTATTTAAACGGTCTTCATATTTTACTCAAAAAAGATCGGGTCAACAGTCCCTATTACAATACACTTTTAAATATTATTTTAGAATTAGAAACCGAGCTTTATGCGTTCTATAACAAAAAATTATCAAAGGGGGGAATTATTCCTGAATGGGTAAAAAAGAGACAAAAGTAATAACTATTGCAAGCATAAAAGGTGGTGTTGGCAAGAGCACAACAAGTTTAATTTTTGCCACACTGCTTTCAATCAAATGTAAAGTTCTTTTAATAGATATTGACACTCAAGCTTCAACAACAAGCTATTTTTTCAATAAAATTAAAGATAACAACGTAGATCTAATAAACAGAAATATATACGAGGTATTAATATCAAATTTGCATATAGATAATGCATTAATAACGATTGACGAAAATTTGGATTTAATTCCAAGCTATTTAACATTACATAAATTTAATTCAGAATCTATTCCGTATAAAGAATTTAAATTAAAAGAACAGCTAAAGTTACTTAGTAATCATTATGATTATATAATACTTGATACAAATCCCAGTTTAGATTTTACTTTAACGAATGCTCTTGTGTGCAGTAATTATATAATAATACCAATAACAGCAGAAAAATGGGCTGTTGAGAGTTTAGATTTGTTTACTTTTTTCATGAACAAGCTATTATTAACTTTGCCAATGTATTTAATCAATACTAAATTTAAAAAAAACAACACTCACAAAGAACTTTTAAAGGTTTTAGAGAAGAATAGTAATTTCTTGGGGACAATATCTGAGAGAGAAGATTTGAACAAAAGAATAGCAAAAAACGACAGATTTGATTTGACGAAGGATTACATAATGGAGTACCAAAACACGCTTAACATGTTTTTAAATAAATCAGGTTACGTACACTAAGTGTACTCAATTGTAAAGGAGGAGTATAAGTGGAGATAAAGATAAATAAAAGGAATTTATCTGAGAGTGTTAACGAAGAAGAACAAGCACTTATTCATTATAATAAGCTTAAAGAAAAATTAAACATCAATTTTCAAAAAGAAATTTATTGTAAACTAGAAGCAATGAAGGTTTTAAAAGAAATTAAAGATAAAGAATATTATAAACTTGACAACTATTCTAGTTTTGATGATTTTGCAAAAGACTACAGACTTGCTCGAACTCAAACATATAAGTATCTAAAAATTGCAACAGCAATAGAAGAAGGTTTGATTGAAGAGAAGTATGTGGTTAAAAACGGGATCAATGAGACAATTTGTTTGCTTAAAACAAAAGAAAGTCCGAGTTTAAAAAAATCTAACCAAAACCCAATAAAACCGCTGAGATTTCAGCTTAAAAAGGAAGAATCTTATTCTTTTTATAAAAAAAATGCTAAGCTTACAAGCTTTCTTTTGGAAAAAATTTTTTTTGAGGAAAAAGATTTTTTATTAAAAATAATTGAAGAATTTAAAACTTCAAGAAATAAACGAAAATAAAATATTTATTTGCAAAACTTAAAAAGTTAGTGTATACTTTATAGGTACAGACTGACACGCAATGTGTCGCTCTTAATATAAGGACCTGTTACCTTAAAGGGTTTATTGGGGATTCTTTTTAGAGAAATTCCAATAAACCCTTTAATTTTTGACTTAAAGATTTTCATTTTTTAACAGCAATTTTAGAAAAATTTAGAAAAGTATTTACAAAACATAAATTTTTTTATACTATAATATTAGTAAAAAACTTATATTAGGGGTTAAGATGAAAAGGCTTAATAAGATTAAAAGGAAAGAGTACTACAAGTTTTTAATTAAAACTTTTGCCATTAAAAACAATTAGTTTGAGTGGCTTGGTTTTAGCAATATTAAAGACCGTTCTTAAACCAAATATTTTCTTATTAAGCTTTTAGATTCTAAATTGAGATTTCTTATTGATAAGGCATGTTTAATTATTTAAAAACTATATTTAAAAATTGTTTATTTCAAAATATATGAAAAACAAATTGTGCTTGCACACACAATTTGTTTTAATCCTTTTATTCCAATTTAAGGTTTTAGGAGAATTAAAAAATGTTTATTGAAAAAATATTGCAAAGCAATAAAGAGCTTTTAAAAGACATTCAAAAGTCCGGGTGTTATTTTTTATCTCTACACTATTGGATATTTATTTTAACAGGCTTTGATTTCAAGGCAAAAGATGTTAATTTAAATTACCTTAGGTTTTTGGAATTAGGTTACATTAGAAACGATTGTTATATTTTAAATCCATGTAAAATTCTTAGTTGTTATAAAATATTTTCTAAGGTTAGGTATGAAAGTTCACTTTATTTGCCTGTAGCTGGTAGAGAGTTTGAAATAACAGAGATTAAGTTGAAAGATCAGGATTTTGTTCATTTTATTGTAATGGACAATAATAAGATACTTTACGACAGTCTTGATTTACAGGCCAAAGGAAAGAAATTTGAAATAATATCAAAAAGAATATTTGATATTATGTTTTAAAAGGGAATGTTTACTAAATTATATATATTAAACTTATAGGGCCAAACAATCTAAAGCTTTAGATTGTTTGGCCCATTGTTTTAAGCTAGACAATAAAAATAGTTCTTATGTAGTAGTATTATTTTTTATTTTGTTTTTCTTTAATATTTTGCAATTTTGCTTTCATTGCTTTTGCAATCCCAATCACCCCTTCAGCTGTAGTTGCAGGAGTTTTTTCAGCTGCCTGTGAGGCTGTTTCTGACATCTTTAGCACCCCAATACCTTCTATTGCTTTTGAGACTTTAGACATTAATTTATACATTTCTAAAAATTCATCTTTACCCCCCCCATTCTCTTTAAGCTTAATAGTTTCCTCTTCTATTTCTTTTAGGAATTTTTCTGTTAAGGAAATGGCGCGTTGTTTTGCTTCTCTTATTTTAGGTCCTGCCACCTTGCCACCTGCTTTTTTATCTGTTATTTTGTCTAATTCTACGCCGTCTTTTTTAGCCTCTTCTATAGCTTTATCTATTTCATTTGTAATGTCTTTAACTGATGATTCTAATCTAGCTTTTCCTGTTAAGCTACATGCTATAAACAGGCTAACAAGTAAAGTTATTTTAATTAAAATTTTATTATATATAGTCATACAATTAATCTCCTTATTTTGAATTTAAATTTTAATAAAAGCATTAAATAAATATTAAATTGTAAATATTAGGACAAACTAAAATTTCATTTTTAGTCCATTCTAATTACAATATTTTAAGATTTATTTTTATTTTTTGCTTTTATTATTTTTTTTCTCCTCATTGTTAATTTTTTGTTTTTTCTTAATGTCTTCTAGCTTATTTTCTATTTTTACCTTGGCTTCAAGCAATCTTTCACATGTGTTTATAGGATTACTTTTAGCTTCCTCTGAAGCAGAGTTTTTAACCCCTTTTATCCCAATAGCTTCTAATGATTCTAAAATTTCAAGCATTATTTTAAACATAGCCAAGAATTGACTGCTATTTCCATTTTCTTTAAGCTTTAAAGCTTCTTCTTCTATTGTTTTGAAGAACTTTTCTGTTGCATCAATAGCTTGTACTTTTGCTTCTCTTATGACTGATCCCCCGCTTGATACTTTAGAACCGGTTTCTCTGTCTGTAAAAGCTTCAAAATTCACACCTTTTAAGCCAGCGTCTTTTCTTATTTGTAAAATTTTGTTTTTTACATCCTTAGAAGACGATTCAAGAGCTATCTTTGTTTCTCCCGTTAGTCCAAAATTACAAGCTACCAACAGAGCAACAAACAAAGCTACAATTGTTAAATTGAATTTTTTCATTTTTTCTGTTTTGTTACCTCCTATTAAAAATAATTAATATCAAAATCTAAATTCTAGACCATTTTATTTGAAATAAAATAAAACACAGTAGTTAATAAAATTAACATAATTTTTGGATTTGCATTAAAGCAAAATTTTTATTTTAAAGTTTATTATTTTAAATTTTATTTTTGTTGGGAAGCATAAGTTTGTTTTATGCAAATATAGCAATACTATTGTTTGGAATTACAAGCTAATTTTTGTAAGCGAGTTTTTGATTTTAAGATTTGGTGAGAGTTTGCTAAAATGTTGCTAATTAATTATTTTGTAAATTAAATCAAAGATCTAAAAGAATTTAGGTCTTAAAAATAAAAGAGAAGCCATGCTCCCGCAATTTATTGGCTTCTCTTTTGACTATTTTGAATACTATTTCATTTAAGGAGTGGGAGTAGCGGGAGCAGGAGAAGCAGGTTTAGTGGGCATAATAGCGCCTTTTAAGCCTTTAAAGAACCTTCCTGTTTTATGTGCTCCAGAAACTATTTTATTTTTTCCCTTAATTATTATGTCTAGTAAACTTTCATTAGATGTGTTGTTGCCAGCAGCTTCTATTAAGCTTTTTAATGATTCATTTTGTTCGGTAACAACTATTTCTTTGATTCTCGTTTCTTGTTCTTGAGTAAATCCCTTGTCCATATTGCAGGATAATATTAGCGCGGGCAGCAAAATATATTTTATTTTAAACATTTTCTTTCTCCTTTACCATTTATTTTTATTAATTTAATTCTAATTAAAAAATATATATCGTTAAATTAATTATTCCCAATAAAAACAATTTAATTTTTCTTGAGTTTTTAAAAAAACTTAATTAAAATAAAATAATGATATTTAAAAATAGAAAAGAAGAATATATTTTTTTATTTAAAAAAGGTTTAAAAGATTTAGACATTGCTCAAATTTTAGGTGTTGGTGAATCTTTTGTAGCAAAAGCCCGAAACAAATATTTTAAATCCAATGATTCTGTTTGTAAAAAAAACTCTTCTTCTAGTAATTTGGCAGTAGAGGGTATTTCTAGAGTTCCAGCTAATGAGGATAATTTTGACAATTTAGTGCTACTTGCTACAAGAAAGGCTTGTGAGTTAGAAAATGCTAAAAATGATACCGAAAGATTATTTTATGAAATAGTTTGTTCTTTTATTGATTCTCACCATAGATATAAAAATCTTAGTTTGAAATCAATAAAAAAAGATGCATTAATTTTGGATTTAAAAATTAGTAAGCTTCAAAGCGAGATTGACACCAATAAAAAAAGAGGCTTAAGTGGTAATGAAAGCCTTGAAATGGAGCTTGATGCTAAGATTAAAAAGAGAGAAGATCTTGAAAAAGAGCTTATTAATATTTGCATGAGAGAAGATTACGATGCTCTTGTTAAACTTAAATCTGTTTTAAGTAGTAAGAATTTAAAATTGGAGTAAAATTTGAAATTTTCAAGATCCTTAATATTTCTAAATCTTCAGAAAAAGTTTAAAAATAAATTTAATATCAATATTTTGGATTATATTAAGCCAAAATCAACCAATATTTGTTTTAAAGATTTTGAAAACAAATGTTTGACCGCTAAGCAAAAGGAAGTGCTTTTTGACATAGAAAGCCACGATTATTCAAAAGTAATATTTAGTGGTGGAATTGCAAGTGGTAAGACATTTTTAGCCTCATATTTGCTTATTAAAAAGCTTATTGAAAACAAATCCTTATATGAGAGAGATACTAATAATTTTATTATAGGCAATTCTATTGGCCTGTTAATGACAAATACCATAAAGCAAATAGAAAAAATTTGTGGTTTTTTAGGAATTGATTATCAGAAAAAGAAAAGTGGTGAATCTTTTTGTAAAATAGCAGGACTTGAGCTTAATATCTACGGAGGTAGAAACAGAGATGCTTTTTCTAAGATTCGAGGGGGCAATAGCGCAATAATTTATGTAAATGAAGCAACAGTAATCCACAAAGAAACTTTGCTTGAAGTAATAAAAAGACTTAGAAAAGGAAAATCAATCATTATTTTTGATACAAATCCAGAAAGTCCAGCGCATTATTTTAAAACAGATTATATTGAAAATACAGATGTTTTTAAAACATATAATTTCACAACGTATGACAACCCTTTAAATTCAGCAGATTTTATTGAAACTCAGGAGAAACTTTACAAACATTTTCCTGCATATAAGGCCCGAGTGCTTTACGGCGAGTGGATTTTAAATGAATCTGCATTATTTAATGAAATGATTTTTAATCAAGATTATGAATTTAAAAGCCCAATAATGTACATTGATCCTGCATTCTCAGTAGGTGGAGACAATACAGCTATTTGTGTTTTAGAACGCACTTTTGAGAAGTTTTATGCATATATTTATCAGGACCAAAAACCAGTAAGTGATAGTTTAATGCTTGGTTCTATTCAAGTTTTAATAGAAAATTTCAATGTAAATACTGTTTATATTGAAGAGAGAGATAGTACCAAAGGAGATGGGATTTTAACCAAAACCATTCTTTTTCTAAGAAATAAAAGTATTAATTATTTTAAAGTTGCACCAATAAAACCCTTAAGTAGTAAATTCAAAAGAATATGTGCTCTTATTCCTTTGTTTGAAAGCCGTAAAATAGAATTTTTAAAAATAATCAGTAAAAATGTGGTAGCTGATATTTACAGCTACAAAGGAGACGGTAAAACAAAAGATGATGCACTGGATTCTCTTGCAAATGCTTACCTTCTTTTAACACTAAATTATAAAGAAAAATTATTTCATTTCGGTAAGTTTAAATATTTATGATTTGATCTAAATTGTTAGTAACTAATTTAAGTTTGTGATTAACAACCATGTTAAATTTTTTATTCCTTGTGCTGATTTTGGTTTGAATTTACTTTGCCTTAAACCTAAGATTAAGTTAATTTAAAGCAGTTAAAATTTATTTTTAAAAATAACAATTTTTTGTAAAAAAATAAAATCAATATTTAATCTTTTAAAAGTTTTTAAAAATTATTTTTAAATTCAATTGTTTGGGAAATGCTATTGATATGATTTATAATTGAACTTCTATGAATTGAATTTTTAAAGGAGTGAAAATGAGAAGTAAATGTTTTTATATATGTTTATTTCCAGTTTTAATTTTTATTTTTAGTTGTAATTTGGGGTCTGGGGTAAAACTTACAGATTTAGAAAGGTCAGAAGTTTTAAAAAATGTTAAAGACCACTATAAGGGCGACCCTGCAAAAAAATCTAGAGTTGATGAATATTTTAAGCAAGTTGGCGACTCTAAAAGAGATGTAATTTTAAACCTATTTTCAGTTGGGTTTAAATATGTAGAGGCTAAAGAAAATAAAAATAAAAAACCTGTTGATTTGAAAGCCTTAGAAAGTGATTTTAAATCTAAACTAAAACAGCTTAATTACACAGAAGAGGAGTTTGAAAAGTTAGTAGAAGAATTTGATAATTTTGTTGACCCTAAAACTACCAAGTAGAATGTATTTAATTTAAGAAAATTTAAAGAAGTTTATTTTTAAAATGTATTATTTAATAATTTCGATAATTTAAAAAGACCGATCAGATATTCAGATATTTTTTTATCTATTCAAATATATTTCAAGGAGAGAGAAATATGAGAATGGCCGTTTTTTTTTTAATATGTCTTTTTGGTTGTAGTTCTTTTAATAAGTCTCACAATAAGAATTCATTATTTGAAAATAAGGAGAGAGCTTCTAATTATAACAGAGAATATTATCAGAAGAACAGAGAAAAACTTAAATTAAGAGCTAGAGAGCGATATCGTAGAAACAGAAAGCATTAAATAAAATAGAAAGAATTAAACTTTTAAATTTATTGAAAATAATAAGTAATTTTAATATTAAGCAATATATTTAAATTGATTGGTGGATTTATGTAAAAGATGTGTGTTTGTTAGATGCTTAAAATATTTCGCAGGTTTTTGAAATAAATTAAATTTTAATTAGGGAGAATATACATGAAGAGATATATTTATGTATATGTGTTGGCAATAGTAGTAAATTCTTGTTATTTAAATGATTTCTCTAGTATGAAAAAAAGCAACCGAAATAAATACGATTTAAATTTTGCTGAACTTTCTTTAGCTGAAAGAGAGAGCGCTATTTTAAAAATTCAAAGGAAATTTAAAAGCCTTACGGATAGACTAAGCTCTAGAATCTCTAATTATAATGAGATTAAAGTTAGCAATTTCTTTAGCGAATTTAGCGAACAAAAAATTAATCTTTTAAATAAAATATTAGAGATTTTAAATGTACAGCATGGTTTAATGGAAAAAAGTAGTAATAGCTTAAGTAAGCTTAGCATGTTAAGCGAAGGCAATTATGCTGTTCTTGATCCACAGCCAGAATTGAGACTTTTAAACCAAAAATATTCAGATATAGATGAAAAATTAAGAGAAATATGTAATTACATTCTTAGTAACAGTATTAACTTTAATAAGGCTTTAAAGGATTTAACTTCTTTAAAAGAGAGTTCTTTAGCATTAATGCAAAAATAAGCTTTAATTTATTATTTATTACGTTTATTTGCGTATTTTTTCTTATGCTTAGCCAAGCAAATTAAAAAAAATAAACATTTATTAATTTATATTTTTTAAAGGACTTTATAAATAGAGCCATTAATTTTGACTCTATTTATAAAAAAGCAGTTATTCTTCTAAAGGTTTTATTTCTGATAGGGCAAATCTTTCTGAATTGTTTGTGCTCCATCCTGTCCATTTATCATTTTTAAAAAGATAGTTTCCCACAACACTGTATATTGGAATTATTGGATAATCCTTTTCAATAATTATTTCTTCAATCTTTTTTAATAGTTCTAATCTTATTTTTTCATCTGATTCAAGTTCAGATTTAACAAGCAGTTCATCAAGTTCAGAATTTGAATATCCGTAAGATGAAAGATGTGAGTTTTTAGTTGTAAATATATCAAAGTATGCCATGGGATCTAAATAATCTCCTTGCCAGGACCTTACTGAGATCTCATACTGTCCTTTTAGAATGTTTGATATGTGAGTATTCCATGCTACAGGTTCAATTTCTACATCAATATTTAAAACTTTTTTCCATTGGCCTTGAATAAAAATGGCAACTTCCTTTTCAAGGTCATTGTTATTGTATTGTATTCTAAGAGTTGGAAATTTTTTCCCATCCGGATATCCAGCTTCAGCTAAAAGTTTTTCTGCTTTTCGCGGGTTGTATAGTTTTAATTTTTTGCCGTAATTATAATTGTTAAGGTTAGGACTTATTTTTCTTGATGCTTTGAAGTTATTATCAAGTACTCTGTAGGTCAATGTTTCTCTGTCAACTGCAAGAGATAATGCTTCTCTTACTTTTACGTTGTCAAGGGGTTTGACAGTTGTATTTAATGAAAAAAATCCAACTCGGCTAATGTCAGCTGAATAAAAGTCTTCTCTTAAAATAAGTTCATTAATAAGGTTTAAAGGTATGCTGTTAAAAATAGCATCAATTTCATTGTGTTCGTACATGCTGTAAATTCTGCGGGCATCGTTTACAGTAATAAAGTTAATCTCATTAATAGCAACGTTTTTGGCATCATAAAAATTTTTATTCTTTTCAAGAGATACTTCTTCGTGTAAGGTTCTTCTTTTTAGTTTAAAAGGCCCGCTTGTAACCATGTTTTCTGGACTTGTCCATTTATTTCCAAACTTTTTAACAACGTGAATAGGAATAGGTATAAATATTGGGTTTGTAAGCATATCAAGGAAATATATTGTTGGAGTGGAAAGAGTTATTTCTAAAGTTTTTTCATTAATTACCCGTATTCCAACTTCATCTGCATGTAATTTTGTTGTATGGAATTCTTTTGCATTTTTTATTTTTGATGCTAATAGGTTAATATTTGGTATCTTATCATCACTTTCTAAGGCCATTATGTATGAGCTTTTAATAGTGTCTGCTGTTATTTTAACGCCGTCACTCCAATAAATGTCGTCTCTTAAATAGAATGTATAGCAAGTGTTATCGTGAGAAATGTCCCAGCTTTTTGCAAGACCTGGTCTGTATCCACCCGTTTTGGGATCACCTCTTAAAAGTCCAACAAATAGTTCGTTTATAATTAACTGGCCCAATTTGTCGCTGCAAAATTGTGGATCAAGTGATGTTGGTTCGTTTCCAAT
This sequence comes from Borreliella valaisiana VS116, assembly GCF_000170955.2. Classification (NCBI taxonomy): domain Bacteria; kingdom Pseudomonadati; phylum Spirochaetota; class Spirochaetia; order Spirochaetales; family Borreliaceae; genus Borreliella; species Borreliella valaisiana. Next base: position 23,158 of record NC_012177.1, read on the forward strand.
TCCAACGCCAAAGATAAGGTCCTCTTGTGTTTTAGAAATTGTGCACGAGATTACAACTATGATGGCCAGTATCAAAAATAATTTTTTTTTTATTATCATAATGCCTCCTTTTTTTATTTTCAATAATTAATTTATTGTATAGCAAATTATATTGCAAAATTTTTTTAAAAATACAATTGCTACTTTTGTTGAGCTTCAAAAGGCTTGTTGTTTGTTTGTCAATTTAAATGTTTTCAGTTTTAAAAGAGGTGCTCTAGAGTATGAAAAATTTTAATAAAAAATCAAAACAATATAAATAATAAACTCAAAAGACTACTTACACAATAGTTTTTGTTATTGGGTTTAAAACTACAAATAGGGCTTTGAGGCCCTATTTGTAGTTTTAAAGAAGTTTTCAATGAATTGTTGATTTATAACAATAAACAAGTATATATCTCTCTTTGTTTTTTCCAAAAAAATTTTTGAACCTTTATTTAGGTTTTTAAGACTTTTAAAGAGAATAAAAATTTAAGGTTTAATTCTTAAAGTTTAATTGTTTTTAAAAAGTAAAACAAAAACAATTTTTTTGTATGTCTTGAGAATGCTAAAAAATGAACTATAATGTCGGACTATTTTAGTGGAGGTTTTAATGGGAAGGATAAATGTTTTATTGACATTGTTAATATTATTATTTTCTTGTAAGCAGTTTGGTGCTAGTGTTAAGTCGCTCACAGAAATTGCTGCTGAGGATGGTAAGCCTATTGTTGTTAGCGACAGTGTATCGGTTAAAGATCTAATTGCTGAAGCTGGAAGACCTACCTTAACATCGCAGGAGTCTGAAAGGCTAGAGGCTGTAAAAAGCTTTTTAAAAGACGCAATAAGTGTTAATGGTAGAGAAGATGTAAAAGCTGAGTATGAGAAATCCTATAAAGAATTTTTTGATTGGCTTTCTAAGGATGTTAACAGACAAAAAGAGTTTGTAGATTCTTTTAACAATATTTGTGGGATTGTCGCTAAAGCAGTAGATGAAAGCAAAAAAGTGTATCATAGTGATAATAATCGATCTTTAGGTTTTAATGAATACGTTTGTTACGACATTAAAAATAGGAAAGGCGATGATTTAAGTTTATTTTTCCAAAAGGTAGCTGATGCATTTGGTACTGAAGCGTACAAGAACAAAGATGATAATAGTAGTCAAAAACCTGAGAAATGCAATGAAGAGATTTTTAAAGCAATTAAAAAGGTGTTTACTGAAAGCGATAGTAATAAAGAATTGAAAGATTTGAAAAATTTAAATAGTTATAAGTTAGAAGCAGCAAAGTAACAAAGAATTGCAAAATTTAAAAAATGATGGGAATCTTTAAGTATTTGAGATATGATTTATTATAAAGGCAGGTTCTAGTGTGAACTTGTCTTTTTTGTTTTTTAGAAGCGACTTTAAAAAAACTTTTGCAAGATTCTATCTTTAGGTTATGGGTGATAATAACAACACAACTGGCAATTTTCAGGATTTTAAATTTAATAATGTTGAATTTGCCAAAGAATTGTCAACTCAAGTTATTGAATTTTCCTTAACAATAGAGACTAATTTAAATAAAATTTTAAAGACAAACAATTTGGATGATGCGTATTTAAAGCTTCAAAAGTCAAAATCAAGACTTATTTCTACGATTGAGCTGGCTAAAAAACTAAACAACCATTTACTCTTAGAATTTGATAAAATTCCTTTTGATTTTGATATTCCTGTAACATTTAGCATTGTTGACAAGATTTTAAAAATATTTTATTGGACAATAGTCAATTTTGATTCACATACAGTAAGTGAGATTGAATCAATAGGGTTAAAAGAGATTGATTTTTTATACGAAGAAGAAGAAGGAATGAGATCAGCAGAAGAAGAGATTAGCAGCATTGAAAATTTTGAGAAAAGAGAATTTCTTTTTGGACTGCTTTTGGTTATTAAATCCACATTTCAAGCAGACAAAGCCTTAATAAAAGCAATCAGAGCATCACTTTTGGCAACATCTATTATTGCGCAACGGGGAATAGAAGGCAAGCAGATTTTATTTTTTTATATTTAGGTTATGATGATTTGATTTACAGACGTTTTTAAATATTAAAAGGTAGAGAGACGGCTCTCTACCTTTTTAATATTTATTGGGATTGGATAAAGTATTAATTTAATATTCTTTTTAATGTTATTTTATAATGTTTATCTTTTAACAATGCGCTTAACAGTAAGCAGAATACTTTGTAAGTTTTACTTATATTCTTAAGTTAATATTAGCATAAATACTTTAAAACATATTGTTTTTTTATAAAATTTTAAATGAATTTTAATATTTAAACGTTGTGCATAAATCTTATTTAATAATAAATATTAAATAAGAACGATTTGCATAAAAAACGGTTTTTGATATAATAATGTATAATGATATTTAAAAAAATGATTAATGAATTTAAAATGGAAATAAAAAGCAAACAGTCCCAAATTAATCCTATTGATGTTTACAAATATTCAATTTTTTTTAGGAATTACATAGAAAGTTCAGCAGAAGATGCTCTTAAAAATGGAATTAATTTAAGCTTGCTTGAAACTTCTTGTTTAAAAGAAGGCAGAGAATCTCTTTTGGGCTTAAAGGTGGAGTTAAAAGAAGCTCTTCTTGAAGCAATGATAAGCTATAGATTTAATGGAGCAGGCTATATTTTGGTAAAACCCAAAGGAGAAGATGAAGATTTAAGTAAAAAGGTTAACAGTGAACTGCCCACAGGTTTTAAGTATTTAGATTTTCAAAAAATTATTAACAAAAGAGAATCTGAGTACATAGAGTACCTTTCCACCTCAAAAGACTTAGATGGTGTGGGTGAGAAGGCAAGGGTTGTAAAAATAGATAAAAGTAGAGTAATAATTTATGAAAATTATGATTATGTTTTAGGATCACACGAACCTGCTTATACACAAAGTTTGCTTCTTAATATTTGTCTTTTAGAACAAATTTATTTAGAAATAGAAAAGAGAATAAGAAACTATAATTTTTTGTTTTACAAAGACGAGCATTTAGTGGGACTTGTTGAGTCTTTAGAGCTTGCAAAAGAAGAAATTAGCGTTTTAGCAAACAATAATAAAGGCAAAATATTTTCTACTTTTTTTAAAGGTCAAGAGTCAAACAAGAGTTTTTCAGCATTAAGTAGTGCTTCTGAGCAGCTTAACAGAGAACTTAGCAAGATTAAAAGCACGCTAAACAATGATGGAATTTTTTATACAGCATCAGAGAATGCGCGTTTAGAAGTAATAAAATATGATTTAGAGTTTTTAAAAGACGCTTTTGACCTTGTTAAAGCAAAAATTGGTGCTGATACCAAAGAGCCTCTTACTAGAAGTTTTAATGAGCAGGTCAAAGGACTTGGCAGTAGTGGCAAGGGAGACAAAAGCAATTATTACGATTATTTAAAAGGCGTACAAGAATCTGTTGCTAATGCATGCAATCTTAAGCTTAACAAATATTACAGATTAAATATGAAGTTTAATGAACTTGAAGTTTTAAGCTACGAGCAAAGACTTGAGAGAGACAATTTGCTTCTTGATGTTTATATAAAATATTTAGATTTAATTAAAAATGAAAATCTAAGTCATAAGGCAAGAGAAAATTTAAAAGAACAATTAAGTTTAGTTATTTAAAAGGAGTAATTATGGAAAAAACGTCTTTTGAGGGTGTAGATTACGAGAGTAAAAGCAACCAAGAAGATCCAAAAAAGCTAAGCACAGACAATGGAGTCTCTAATAATGCTTTGATTAAGGAGTTTTTAGAATATAAAAATCTTAAAAGTGCTAATAATGATTCAAGTAATTTTTCTCATAGTGACTTAAGAGAATCTGTTGAGATAAATAAACTTGCAAATGATAATTTAAGTTTTGAGTACAATACAGAAAATCTTTTATCAAAAGGGTATTCTTTTAAAGAGGTGGTAAAAGGCCAAGCTTTAGAGCTTATTAGAAAGTATGTAAAAGCAACTCAAATCTTAGCAATAGCTGGGACTAACAATCTTGATGAGATTGATTCATCTTCTCGCGCAATACTAATACGGGTTGCAAAGACTAATATTGATCAGAACAAGAATGTAGAAAATTCATACAAAATAATAAATTTCCAAAAAGTAAAATCAAATCAGGAAAATAATTTAAGAAACAAAAATGCTTTTTTTAGCACATACCATGATTTAAGAAAAGCAATGTTTAATGAATGGGAAGAGCTTAAGCGTGAATTTTATTGTAATAAAAAAGTATTAGTTTAAATTTTTGTAATTTAAGCTTTTAAAAAAAATAATTTAAAAAAGGAGATATTTATTAATGAGTGAATCACTTGATTTTAAAAAAGAGATAGAAAAACTAAAAGCATCAAAAGTAGAACTTGAGAGTCAGCTTGAAAGTTTAAAAAAAAATCAAGCTCAAAAAATTGTTTTAGACAAATTACAAAGTGTTAATGTTAACAGTTACCCTGTATTTGAGAGTAGTAAATTCAAAGATGGGGGATTTTATTTTGCTCAAAAAGGTGTTCTTAAAAGCTCTTCAGCGGATAAGTTTGAAAATTATCAAGCTCAAGATTTTTGCTACAAATGTGGGGTCAAGCTTATTGTTAACGGCTCACATTTGCAAATAGCAAGAGGCGGCGGTAGTGATCTTTATGGGGTTTGTGTTGACTTTGATGATTTTTCAAGAACCGGTACAGTTGTACCAATGACTTGTAGTTTTGAATGTGTTTTGATTGCTAAAGACAAAACAATTAAAGCAGAAGATAAACTAATAATAAACAGCGAAGGGTTTTTAGAAAAAGCTTTAGAGAATGCAACAGTTATTCACGCTTTAGCATTAGGACCGGCTGAAGAATTTAAAGACAGAAGAGATGTTTATGGAGTTAGAGTTCTTTTTTTAGTCAAACAAATAAGAGATGAAATTTAAAATAGGAGAATTTAAAATGGACAACATTACATTAAATAACGACGAATATGTAGACACAGTAAGGGATGTTTTGGTGCGCGAATGCCCAATTCCAGAATATTATCATTTTCTAGATTCACAACAAATAGAGAGTAGTAATATTTCTCTTGGAAGTGATAGAATTATTAAGTGGTATTCTAATTTAACGGACATGCCTACATTAAAGGTTAATGATTTTAATACGGTTTCAACAATAAAGTTCCAAAGACAAATAGTAAAAATTAATTATTTGCCTTTTCAGTATGCATTTACTTACTACGCACCAGATGGAAAAGTTAGTGTGGAGGCAAACACAAACATTAACATGAGGGAAGGACTTTTTGGAGCAATAATTGAGATACAAAAGTTAATGAGTGCGCATTATTTAAAAGGGGGACTTACACTCTCAAAAAGTAGTAAAAGAACTCTTCTTGTTGATGAGTCTAACAATGAAACTATGTACGGACTTTCAAATCTTCCAAACCAAATAGACAAAACAATTAAACAGACGAACATCTTAGATCAAGTAAAATCAATAAATGATGAACTTGGAAAGATTAATTTAGAAGATGAGAGAAGAGTGCCTTTTAAAATACTTACAACTAGCAAAATCAAAGGTCGTTTACTAGAAAGACTTCCAAACAATAATTATTCATACAAAGACATGCTTTTTGATTTTATAAGCGCAATTAATAATGATGCAAATATTGAACTTGAGACTACAAATTTATTAGACGATGAAATTTTAATATACCCAAGAAGCAGCAAACTACTACTTTTAAAAGACGGTCACCAGCCGATATTAAATTCATACACAGAAGTTTCAAGTAGCAATTTCAGAACAAGTTTTCTTGATTTTTCTATTGGAACAATTTTGGCAACAAAAAATTCAATCCTTAGAATAAAATTGAGCTAAAAATGAATGAAAGTAAAATAGATTCGAATCAAATCCAAAGCGCAAATTTAAAAACTTTAGACATTAAAAAAGACGCTGAGAATCTAGAATCAGATTTAAAAACAGTGTACGAGCAAATACTTGAGCTTTTAATGCTTGACGCTAAAGCTTTTAGCATTAAAGAATTTTTGTTATATTTGAATTTACTTGAAAATATTTTAATTCTTAAAAGAATAAGAATTAAAAGTTTAAATGATTCTACAATGTTTGTTCTAATTTATTATTTTATTGGTTGTGAATTAAAAAAACGAAACAGATTGAAAGGTTTTAATTTAAATTACATCAAATCTGAAAAATTTAAAGAGATATCATTAGAATATTTTCCCACAACTTTAAGCAGTAACAGTAGCTGTGGGGGTGATTTTTGTAAATGCTTAGATAGCTTAATAGAAGAATTAAGAGTAAAAGACTCTTTAATAGGGGTAGCTAAATGAAATCTTTAGAGATGATTAATACAAGTTTAAGTAAAATTATAAGTACATATTCACAAGATCTTTTTTTCTGTAAATTTAGAACAATCAAAGATCCAATTAATGCATCTTATGAAACTAGATTTAAAAGTTCTGATACTATTGTTTTTAAAGGAATGCTTTTGCTAATAAGTCCAGAAGAAGCAGTTGAAATTGAAGGTGTAAATATTTTTGATAAAAATAGCTACGCCAAGGTGTATACTCTTGCAAGTTTTAAGTTTGAGTATGGGGACTTGGTTAAGGCCCACGACGATTTTTATTCGATTTTGGGAGTTCAAAAAGGCTACAAAGAAGGTCTACATTACAACACTCTAGTTTTAAGGAGTTCTTGTTGAGTGTAAAAATTGAATTTAAAGACATTTATTCTTTTAATGCAGAAAATAGTATTAATATCAAATCGGAAGAACTTGGGAGAGATATTACTTTTAAACTGGCAAAGGCCGCTTACAAAGAGTTTTATTCTAATATTTTTTCAAACAAAGGAATAAAAATAGCTTTTAGGAAATCTATTCAAAAAGGACTTGTTGAAATAAAGGACCAGTTTAGAGTTTTTTGTAAAAACTATTTACTTAGCAGACAAACAGAACTTCAGTCCAAAAGAGCTTTTAAGGCTAAAGAATTTAAAAGTTTTACCAACAATGTTGAAAAACTTAATCTTTCAAAAGCAAAAGCAAAGGATAAGCATTATGATTGTAGGATTAAATGAATCTGTACAGTTTTTAATTCAAATACTTACGAAATTTAAGAAATATTTAGATCTTAAAGAAATAGAATTAGAAATTTTAAATACTTACAACCACCCATATTTAGAAAAGTTTGCTACAAATGCTAGTAATTTAATTGTATTAAAAAGTGAATCTTTCGAAGGGCTTACTCCTAGAAATCTAAGGGGCAGGAATTTTTGTGAAACATCTAATGAGTTTAGATTAAGGTTTTCGCTTTATTTTTTAAGTTTTACTTTACTTAAAGCTTACAGAGATTCTTATGAGAGCGTGTGCAAAGTATACGAGCACTTTTTGGAATTTTTATATGAGAATAAATTCAGGTTTGATTTTATAAAAGAGCTTGAAGGTGGTTATTGCTTGCTTTTAACTTATTATCTCTGCTCGCTTAGTAATTTAAATAATGATGGGCTACTTGGTGTTTCGAATATGCACAGCAATATGTGTTTTAGCTTTAATCAGATTTTTCTTGCAAATATACAGGTTATAAAACAAGAAATATAAATTTTAAAAAGAAATTAAAAAAGAAATTAAAAAAGGAGGAAAAATGCCAAAAGATACAATAAGCGTTAGTTTGGTGCAAAACAGACTAATTACCAACAAAATTAATTATTACAATCCGCTTTTAATCTACAAAAGCAGTGTTTTAGAAAGTAAATACTTGGCATTAAGTGTTACAAATTTTGAGGAATTGCTTAAAAAACTTGAGATACAAAAAGCCCATGAGTCTGATTCTTCTAAGAAGAAAATAGCAGGCGATCAGTTAAGAGCTTTACAAAAATCAATGGGTGATTTTTTTGGACAAGAAGGACTCAAATCAGTTGATTTTTATGTTTACAATCAGATTAAAGAGATTAAAGATTTTTTAAAATCCAATTTACATCCATTTGTAGTTTTTGTAAATGAAGCGGGAGACGACATTAGCAGTGATTTTGAAGCTATTAGAAAGGCTTGTAATTTTATTGTAATTTCTACTAAAGATAGCAATTTAGCAAATTTTTTAAAAAACAAGGACAAGAGTGAATTTAAAAATATTATTGCTGTATACAGCGGCAATGAAAATTTGCATCTTAAGTTTGCAGCAATTTATTTGCATCAAGCAAGTATTTTTCATGCTGTTAATCCTTATGGGATGATTTTAAATGCTACTCCTATTTATGATGATTTAATAATTGATTCTCTTAGAAAATCCAATATTAATTTTTATTCTCTTTTAAATGAAACTGGCAATGATGGCATTTTAGCTTTCAAAGAAGGAGTTAGTCTTTCGGGGGATCCGATTGATGAAGCTTTTACGCTTTATTATATTAAGAATGAGGCAATCAAAGAGCTTATTAGGATTTGGAATAAGAACAATAGAGCTAACAGTAAACTTGGTGCTTTAAATTTGGACGGCAATTTGCCAAACGAATACACAGCGGGGCTTGAATGTTTTTTCCATGAACTTAAACAAAGAGGTCTTATTATCTCTTACAAAGAGATTAAGCTTAGAATTAACTCTTCTGAGGGTTTGAGTTTAAGCTTAGAAGTTGCGCTTAAGTACAATGACAGTTTCAACAATGTTAGTTTAATAATCACCGCACAAGAGATAAATGAATATTTAAGGAGAGCATCATAATGAGAGAATATTATTCATTAGATTTAGTATTTTTTAGCTTTAATGACAATTTAATAGACAGAGGTACTGTTGAGTACAGTACAGAGCCTAATGTAATGGCCAAAGCAAGTACAGAAGACAGAAATTTTCCAATTCCAAGCTTTAGAGACCCAAGAACCGTTGTTCATATTTTTGATTTAGAAGTAAGCAAAGGATCTCTTGATTACAAGCTTTTAACAAAGCTAAGCAATGAGCAATTTTACGAGAATGTACCAAAATCTCAAAAGTTAAAAAGATTAGTGTTTAATGATCAAATGGGATTGAAAATTATTTCAAATAGTGCATTTTTTGCAGAAATTCCAACTAGAAAGTATTCATCTGATAATGATACGGTTAAGTTTACAATTCACGCAATCAATTGTGATGTTGAGAAAGCAAGTTGATTGAATTTAAATTTTAATATTTTAATAAAGGACAAGAATTTAAAATGAGATACAAGTTAAAAATATTAACCAGAGCCAAAACACATACATACATTTTAAAAGATATTCCAATGTACGAGTGGGACAATGTTTTGGGATTTGATGTTGAAAGAGATGAACTTATTAATAAACTTAACAATCTGCAAACATTAAAAGAGATCACCAAATTAATGATCTCAAGAGGATTTTTAGATGAATTTTATGAGATTCTAAATAAAGAGAGAAGATATTCTGAGCTTTACAAGTACGCTCTGCCCACAATTCTTTTTTCAGTTCAGTATTCACTTTTTGAAACAATAGAAGGATTTAAACAGCCCGGTTTAGTTTACATTGAAAGTTTTCAAGATAGAAACGGCGATTATATCAAGTACGACTACATTGATGAGCGCTGGAGTTATGATTTTTTAATTACAAGCAAATTATCCGCAGACTTAAATCAAGAAGCTTCTCTACAAGGCAGTTTTGAGCCTTTACTGCAAGAAGGTACTAATGAATAAATCAGAGATTGCAACCAGTTATTTTAAGTACATAGATCATTTGAAAAAGGAATCTAATAAGTACTATTTTCCTATTGTAATGGGCATTTGTACATACAAAGATATTAAAAAAATGAGCTACAAAGAGCTTGTAGAGGTTACTCGAGTAGCTAATTTAAAGCTTAACAAGGAAATGTACGAACGAGTTTTGTCCTTTAGTGGCATGTTTTAAAGGTTTTTATGTACGAAGAAAACAATAATGAGAATAAATTTACAATTACATTAGAAGGTGTGCTTGATAGAAATGCCACCAGAAATAATTTAAAAAAAGAGCTTTTAGGCTTTAAAAAGGAAGATTTTTTTAATATTAGTTTGAGCCCAAGAAGTAGTAAAGATTTTTTGTCCTTAAGTCTTGAAAGACTAAAAAATATTGAGAAGCTAAAAAACGACAATCTACAAAAACCATTAAGTTTTAAATCTTTTAATGCCACAAACAAAAGCATTCCTTTTAAGGATTACCTTAATCTAGATTTTAAGAGAAACAAACCAAAGAGTGCTTTAAAGGATTGGGACTTTGCAAAAGACAAAAATGTTTTTAGCGCTAAGAATTTGGATTTAAAAAGCAACAATTTTGATTTTTATGTAAAGCCAGAAATAGATAAATTAGATTTAGATTCTAGCAAACAATATTCATATTTTAAGACTGAAAGTATTAAAAATGCTTTTAAGCAAAATTTTTTTAATAATTCTAACAAAGATCAAACTAATGCATTCAAAGATTTAAGGTTAAATTCCAATTTTGACAAGACTGAGCTTAGCTTTAATCTTTCAAAAGACTTAGGGGTAGTTGATTTTTTAAATATAAAAAATGGTTTTAATGATTTTAAGTTATCTTTAAAGGAACTGCGAAATTTGAAAGACAAAAAAAATTCCCAACTAAGTCTTGAAAATCTTATTTGCAAAGATGTTCAGAGAGAAAGTGCAAATAAAATACTAAAAGGCCAGCGATCTTTTGAAACAGAATTTGAGAGAAATGATTTTTTAAGAAAACTTTATATTCTTCAAAGTTCACAAAATTCGAATTTAAATGATTTCTCTTTTATTGTTGAGCTTGCGCAGAAATTGAAAAACGAAGGGCACGCAAAAAATGATTTTAAAGCTATTAGCCTAATAAATGATTTTCTAGTCGGAGAGAATAATTTAGAAGAAGTTTTAAGTTTAGACAAACCAACAATTTCTCTAAACAATAAGTTAAACGGTGAGCCTGAAGTTTTAAATAGCAACAAAATAATAAACAGTGTTTTTGAGCCAAAAGTAGATCCACTTTTAGAAAAAACTGTAGAACTTTTAGAATGGGCTAAAAGTTACGATTTTACTAGCAGTGTGTTAGATCCTTTAAGAAATACTTTTTCAAATCTTGGCAATATATTGGGACAGGCATTTGAAAACTTGCCTTTGGTTGAGTACATGACAAATGTGCTAAGAGATGGTGGTGGATCAAGTTCAAGAGGAGTTGATGATGATTCTAGAATGCCTTAAATTAAAAGAGGTTTAAAATGATCACAAAGCAAGCTACAAGGCTAATAGAAGATATTGTAAATCAAATTTCAAGTTTAGCAAGCATTTCAAATTTTGTTTTACTTTTTCCAAGGCTTGATTTTAAAGGACTTGGGTACATTCCCCAACTGTTTTTTATTTTTGTAAAGAATGATCTAATAGAAGAAAATCTCTCAAGCATAAGTTCAGACCGAGCGGTGATTGATTTTACAAATACAAAAAGTGAATATGTGAACTTTAACATTACAACAAGGCCCGAGATTGTAACAATCAATAAAGGTATTTTGTCATCTATTTATGATAAAACTTTACTAAGTGTGTTAAAAGAGACCCCTTTTATGAACAGTGCTTTAGAATTTAACAGCAATTTTATAAAAATGCAATTTAGACAGAGATTTAACTTAGGGGTTTATTATAGCATGTACAGTCCTTCGGTAGGATTTCACGAGGTGGTGAGTATTAATTCATTAAAGCTTAAAGACACGGTTTATCTAGAAGAGGTAGAAGTTAGCTTGCAAGTAAAAATTTGCAAAACTTTTAATATTTTAAATTATAAGGGGTAAAATATTAAATAAATATAGCTTTAATATTGGGAGAATATTAATGAGACACTTTAAGCTTATTTTTATATTTTTTTTATTTGTTGTTTCAACAACATATGCAAGTGTAGCAAGGCCATTTAATTTTATAAAATGGAATTTTAAAAAAGACATAGATTTGGCGTATGTATTAATGCACAGCATTGATAATGGGATTTTAACCAAATCTCAAGATAAAGCCGGTAAAATTAAAAGTCAAGAAATACTTGCTAAACTTAATAAGTTGAATATTTATTCTAATACTTTGCAGAAAATAATAAAAAACAGACTTTCTAGGAGTAGGTTTCAAAAAGAGGTTGAATTACCGCTGTTTAAGATTTTGGAGAAATATAAACGTTTAACAAAAAATCATAAAAATAAAAGTTTTATTGAAAATCCGGAATATACAAAACTTATTGTAGAGAAAATTATTAAAAAAGTTGCTTTTCTAGAAAACTATTTTCAAGCTAAATTTAAGAATGCAAGATATAGTGAAAAGATTAAAAAAAGAATAAATCCTGATAAGAGTCGTTTAAAGTCTTTAAAGGGTCGTCCCAGCAGCCCGCCCAGATCAAAGTTTTCAAACTTAAAAACTTCAAAAAAACCACAAAATTCAAAAGAATGTAACAAAAGACGAATCTTGAACAAGTGTAATGCTAACCGGGAAAATGGTGAGCTTTCAAACGAGTTAGAAAGTGAAGATCTGTGCAAAGGCAGCAAAAATCTAGAAGAATCAAATGAGGATCTAGATGAGAATCTATATGAGCTAAATAGCAGAGACGATTGGGTTAATGAAGAGGATCAAGGTGAAGATGAGTTTTTTGATCTTCTTTAAGATCAATTTATCTAAATTTTTTAATTTGAATATTTTATTGGTTTGTTAATTTAAAAAAGGAGTTTTATTTAAAAAAGATGTTAATTTTTCAATACGATTTTAAGATTGAATTTTACAATGCAGTTGATTCTAAAAACAGCATTGGCGGGAGACTTGCAGGCTTGAGTCCCAGGGTTGTTATTGTTACGCAAAATGGTGCTCCTGATTTGAATATTGTTATTCAAAATACATATTCTGAGAATAATTTAATAATTGGCAAGAAAACCAAACTTCAAATTTTTAATGTTCCTTTAGATTTTTCTGATTTTAAGACTGCAGACATTGTAAAAATTTATTATAAGAAGTTTACGCATCAGCAAGACTATCAATTTATTATGGCTGGTTATTTAGGAGCACCTGTTGAGAGAATTGGTGGGCCTGAGAATTTTAGTTTTGAGTGTGAATTGTACCTTTTGTCCAAGGCTACCTTTTTAGAGAGAAAGTTTGAGTATAAAAATTTCAAAGGTAGTACTGTTGCTGATGTAATAAAATATGTTTTTAAGGACAAAGCAATTTTTTGCATGAATGAACTTGAAAAATCAAGAGTGATTAACGAGAGCTTGGCTTGCAACTCGCCAAAAGGATTAATAGAACATTTGAGAAGACAAGGATACGTTGATTCTGTTGTCGTTGACATTGGAAATCTCGGGCAAGACGTTGATTCAAGATTTATTTTTACTAATTTTGAACAAGTTGTTTCTGGGCAGTACAAAAGACTTGAAGATTATGGACTTTTGTTTGTTCCTCAAAGAGATGCTTTAGGTTCTGCTGATCCAAGTTTAAGCTTTTACCGGGCGCAAGTAATGTTTACTCACAATATTAGGATTGGAGACAATCTAAGCTTTAAAGACAGGCACGGAAACAATGTTAATTGTAAGGTTAGAAATACCAGTGCCAGACTAAGCAGTACTAGAGAGTGTGTTTTAAATCTTGAGCTTTACTCTGAGAGTAAAAAAGGAATGTATTATGAAAAATAATAATTTTTGTGCGGGGGTAGACAACCCAAAAGGTTCTTCTGTTGGTGTGTTTAAGGAGTATCTTTTTGAGAATGTTTTTATTTGCAGAATAGGTGTTATTAAAAGTTTTGATTGTGAAACTCAAACAGGTGTTGTTACTATTAAAGAGTACGAAGGGCTAGAGATTAGCACTATGAATATATCTAATTTTAATTTTGATCTAGCAGAAGAAGATGAAGTGGTTTTGCTTCAAAGTAATTTTAATATCTTTCAAGAAAGTGACAATAATCATTTTGACAAAAATTATTTTTACATTCTAAGCGTTCTTAATCCTAAAAAAATTGGCATTAATCTTGGTGAGCTTAAAGTGAGCTTGCAAGAGTTTAATACACAAAGTGAAAATGTAAAAGTTAGAGCCAAAAAATTGATTATTGATGTAGATAATATTGAAATTAAAGGCAATTTAAAGATTAATGGAACTAAATTCGAAAATCATATGCATAGTTCTGGTACTCTGACGTACATTAATAGTAGTGGTTTGCCAACAACTACAACCGGAAAAACGGGTCCTATTGCTTGAAGTAGCGCGCAAAAATCAATAATTTGCAACCCTAAGGTTATTGTTAATAGGATTGTTTATTATTGTCTTCTACTAGTAAGATTAAATTTCTTACTTGAGTTGCAAACTCTTTTGATGCGGCAATTATTTTTCTGATGTTGACGGTTATCAATTTAGATTGAACTTTTAGTTGTTCTTTTGTATTTTTGTACTCATTTTTTACTTCGGTAAATTTTTCAGCCAAAGCTTTATATACTTGAGCTACTGGTTTGTTGTAAAGCTTTGGTTTTGGATGAAACTTCGATCCGAAGTCCCAGTTTATTTGACTTGAATTTTCTTTTTCTTTCCAATTGTTAGCAGCATCTATTACGTGTTTAATGGTGCTTGTTCCCAGGGGATCTTTAATGTCTTCAAAAATAAGCTCACTTTGTTCTAAATCTTCAAGCAATTTAGTTTTTGTTTTTTCTATATTATTGTTGTTTGTGGTCAAGCTGTCTGCTGTGTTTGCAGAGTTTTCCAGATCCTTTGATAAGTTTTCAATTTCAATTTCAAACTCAAACTCTTTAGATTTTTCTAAATTTTTTATTGCATTTAGTGCTTTATCTAGAGATTTTCTAACTTGTTCTGCGTATTCTTTTGTAATAAAGTTGCCATCTTTGCTAAGGTATGTCTCTTGTTTTTGGAATTGATTTTGGGTTTTTGTATTTTCATTTAAGGTGCTATTTTCTTCTTTTTGGTCAAAAATTTTGTCTTCAGTGTTAGTAAGCTTTTCTTTTTCAATTGGATTAAGTATTGTTTGTCCGTCGGGGGTTCTTGAAATTTTGAATTCTATTGTAGTTGGATTTAAAGATTTTTGCATATTTGGACCCAGTTCTTGTTCTGTAATTTCATCAGAAGCTCCGATTAACAACAATTTCTCTTGTATTTTTGCAATTTCTTCTTCTGATTTTGCCATATTTATTTCTTCTGGTGTTTCTAGCGGCATTAAGCTTCCGCCAGCAGATTCAGATTTTAAGAGAAATTCTTGTTTTTCAGGTTCAATTTTTTCAATTTCTAAAATGGGGGGGGTATTTTTATTGACGTTTGTTTCAAGTTCTTTTTTAAAGTCCAATTCAACTTGTAAGTTATTTTTAATAATTTCTGAAATATTTGTTAATTTATTTTCGTTTAAGGCTTTGTTTTTGTCATTTGCATTCATATTGGCATTACAGCTAATAATCAGAAGCAATGATGCAAGTATCAAGAATTTGTTTGAAATTTTTCTAAGCTTGCTTTTCAAAGCCTTGCACTCCTTTTAAAACAAGAATATTGACAAATATTATACCACATTATTTGTTAGATTTTAATTTTAAATAAAAAATCCCCTTAACAGGGGATTTAAGGGGGTATCATATATTTTATATCATTATTTTTAAATTTTTATTCTTTCTATTTTGTAGAAATTAGCATTTAATATTTTTTAGTGTTTGGCCTTTGGTGTATTTGTAATTTGGTGTCGAAGTAGTGGTGCTGTTTTAAATTATTTTTATAAAATTCTCAGCACCATTCTTCTCTTTTGTATTGATGCAAAGGATTTGCTTTTTACTTAAGTCTACAGCATACTTTAAATTTTTCAGATTTATTAATAAAGGAGAACATCGGATGTAATCGATGTTCCTTTGAATATATTAATATATTTAAAATGTAAGCTTAAAATTTTAAATATTAATCTAATAAAATGTTTTCAAATAAAGTGATTTTACCCTACTCGATGTCGTCGTCGTCTTCTTCAGAATCGCCATCAGCATTTTCGTTGATTGAGGGTTTTGAGTTTAAATTTTCTTTTTTTTCTTTTTTTTCTTCTTCTTCTGATTCTCGGTCCAAGTCTTTTACCACTTTATTAAGAACAGAATCTATTAAAACCCCACGACCAATTGCGTTGCAAGACATCATAAATACTAAAAACGAAATAAATATTATTTTTTTAACCATTTAATCATTCCTCTAACCTAAGCAATTTAAGTGTAATTATATATTATAAAATTATATTTATCAATTAAATAAATATAATTTTAAAGCTTAATATATTTTTAGATATATTCTTTTTGAATTATTAATTTTAGATTATTTATGTCTGTTAGTATTTCTAAGATTTGAGTAAAATTTTTATTTAGTTTAAAAATTTGATTGTGAGGTAATAGGTCTAATTCTATGCTATTTTCGGTAATAGACACTTTGTTGTAATCTATTGAATGGTAATCTTTGTTGTTTTTTATTTGAAATCTATAGATAGGATTTAAGTACTGTTCACCCAAGCCATTTTTAATTATATCTTTAATGCCTATTAAAACGTGATTTTTGGGCTTACCGATGTCGTTTGGGGGATTGAGCATAATATTAATAATATTGCTATTATTTTTAGATTTAAGGTTTAAAACAAATAAGAGATCTTGATTTTGGAAAAAATTTTCAATATTTTGAATTTCTTTAAATGTTTTGAATGTGAAATTTTTTGGGTGCTTTAAGTCTAACAATTTTTGATTTATTAAGATGCTCAAAGACGCTACTTTTCCTTGTGTAGACAAGATTTTATCTTCTGCTTGTTGAAATTCATGTTCTCTGTTAATGCTAAAATCAATAGAAAATGTTTGAATAGGATAAGCTTGTTTGTAGTAATTTTCAATGCTTGTTGGGGTGTTATTTGATTGTCTTATTTCTACTCTTTGAATTGATACTACGGGAATTATTTTTGCTGCAGGTTTTTGTTCTTGAGTTGTTTTTTCCGTCTTTTTTGGTTTTTTAGTTTTTGGTGATTTAGTTGTAAACAAATCGCAGGATAAGATCAGAATTACCAATAACACCAAAATTATCCTTTTACCCATTTATTGTTCCTTATCCTTTATGTATTTTATTATACACCATTAAGATTATTAATAAATTATTTTAAATATTATTAGATTAAAATTTTTAAAAATAGCAGTTATTTATTTTTTGCAAAAAGAAGTCCTTTAATGCAATAAAAGAACTTCTTTGGAGGTAGTTAAAAGTAGTATTAATTTATATTGCTTTAAAAAGCTAAAATTTTGATAATAGCGTTGTAGTTTAAATATAGCTCACTATTTTAAAAGATGAATTTTTACTTAAGTTATATAAATCTATACAAAGAGGACTCTCTGGGGAGTGCCTCTTTGAAACGTGTGTGGGAAGTGTTTAATAAATTAAATTTTATTTAAGTTATTTGATGAATTCTTTTAATCTTAAAGCATTGGTTAATATTTTGAGTGTATCGTAAATGTTTTGACTTACTTTAATGTAATATTTTTTATTAGAATAAGGAGAATAGATAAGTTTAATTTTGCTTAGGCTTTTTTGGAATTTGGTAAAGTTGAGATATTTCCAGCTGTAATTGGTTGATACGTAAAAAGAGCTTCCAAATTGCAAATCGCCTGATTTTTCTTTGCTTAGGATTGCTTTATTTATGCTTAACAAGCTGTGGTAATGAAACAAAGGCATTAAATTGATTTCTCTTTTTTGCCTATCTTCGAAATTCAAACAACATCGTATGTAATTATTTTCAAAAAAATCAATAAAATCTTTATGATTTTTTAATTGAAGCAGGTTTTGCAAACCTTTTTTATTCATAGTGCTTTTGTGAGCCAAGATGCTTATTGATTTTAGTTTGCCTTTTGTGAGTGCAATATTATCGTATTGGTCTAAATATTGCGCTTGTGATTTTATTTCAATTGTTGCATTTGAATCTATATTGTAGGTTCTAATATAAAATTGTGTACAAAGAATAGGGTTTAAAGGCTTTATATACTTGCTTTTGTAAATTAGATTATTTTTAAATGCATTCATATCATCTCTTGCAATATTAGAATTGTTTAAATTCTTTTTTAAAATACTCAAAGTTGCACGCATAAATATTTAATTATTCCTCAATCCAAATTTATTTATATAAGATATCATTTTATATATATTTTATCAATAGTTTATAACTTATTTTATAATATTATTTTTTAAAATAAAAAACCAATTAATATTGATTATTTTAAAATTTTATTTTAATATGGTATAAATTTTAAATAAGGAGAATTAAATAATGACAAAACTAATGTACGCTATGTTTTTAAGCGCAATATTATTTGTTGCTTGCGAAACTACAAAAATTTCAGATGAAATGGAAAATGCTATCGATGAAAATTCAAAAGTTACAGCTCCAATGCCAGAAAAACCTATGAAGTCAAATAAACAACCTATGAAGGCAATTAAAAAGTAATAGGATTTAATTTTAGATTAATTTAGAATACAGTATAAACAATTATTAGAAAAATTAAATATAAACAAGAAGGGGAGATTGTCAACAATCTCTCCTTCCTTTTGGATCACAAACCAATACTACTGAATTGGGGCAAGAATATTGGTAGTTTTATTTACTAAATTTAAAATTAAATTGTGAATATCTGCGAATTGAGCTTTTGAATTTTTTGATTTTACGTTGTCATATAATTTTGAAAGGTTAGTTTGTAATTCTGGATTAGTATTGTAGTCATTAATAATGTCATCTACATCTTTTAGCCATTTGTCTTTAAGTGTTAAAAGTTTATTGAAATCAAAAAAGAGTGCTTTCAAATTAGGTTTGTTTAGTTGTCCTAGCTTGTCTTTTACATCTAATATTTTTGCACTGATTTCTTCCATTGCTAATTGAATGCTAAATCCTCTGTTTATAAGGGTTTCTTTAACTAAGCTTTTGTAGTTTGAATCTTGGCTAAGTTTTGATAAAATTTTTCCAATATTTAAAATTACGTTTTCGTCAAAATGTAAGGATGTGTAAAGTATTCTTCTTTCGTTTAGATATTCGTGATCTTCAAAAGTCACTGTTGAATCTGCATTGAAAAATATTTTACTAAATATTTCTGTTTTCATTCCAAATTGGTCATCAGGCTCACCTTTGTTAGAATCTATTTCGCTTATTTGAATAATATCTTCAGATCTATCTAATATTTTTTTTATTAACTCTTTAGCCTCAGGATCTACTATTTGTTTTAAAGTATTAACATTGTTAGGTTGTTGTAAGGCTGCTGAATTTGAATTTTTTTTATTATTAGCTGCAACTTTTGGTGGATTTTTTAGAGTATTAATGGCAACAAGCAGATTGTCCATTGCTTTCTCACCAATTTTAGCTTTTTTAGATATTTTTTTAATGTCTAATAAGCCATTTGTGCCTTTAGTTGATTTTGTCTTTGCTTTTTTATTTTGCCCAGTTTCAGTATCGTCTTTGATTTCTAGTGAGCAAGAAAGCAAAATTAGCACAGTTAATGTATGCAATAAAAATATTGCAATTAATTTATTATTTTTCAAAATGTTATCCTTCAATAAAAATTTTAAGTAATTAATATTAATTAATAATTTTAATTACCTAATTAATAACTTTAATTCAAAATTATTATTGTACAAAAAAAAATAAAAAAAAAGAGAGCGTAAGCTCTCTTTTTTTTATTTTTCTGAAATTTTTTTAATTATTATCTTTTTTAAATAATGTGTCTAAGTCAATTAGTGATTGCTCGGATTTCAAGCAAAGAGAAATTATCTTATCTTTATAGAGTTGCTCTATGTGGGCTGTTAGCTTTTCTATATTGTTTTGTAGCTCTAAGGTGGAGTTTGAACTTTTAATTAGTGTTTCTATTGTATTAAGCCATTCTTTTTTTGTTTCGACTAAATCAACAATTACAGTATAAATTTCTTCTAAAGTTTTTTTACTAAAAGTATTTTCTTTTAGTGTGTCCATGTTAATTGATAAATCTTCAAGCGCAACTTCAAATCTTTGTTGAATTTGTATGCCCCCTGATATTTTTTTTATTGTGTCGTGGGCTTTTGGGTTCTTGTAGAGCTTGTTTACAATCTCTGCTAAATTAAAAATGTCGGTAGTGTTGTAGCTTAGTGATGAATAAAATTGTCTTCTCATTTTTTGAGATTCTGCTAGGCTTGAGTTCATTTTCTCTTTGAGTTTTACCCCATTAGGATTTATTTTGTAAACATTGATTAGTTCAAACATGCTATTTTTCAGTCCAAATTGGCTAGATATTTCTGTTTGGAGTTTGTCTCTTTTTATTATTGCCAATTCTTTTTTTAAGATTTCAAAGAGCTTGTCAATTAGATCTGTGTTGTTTTTGTTGACTTTATTGCTTTTGTTGACTTTGATGAGAGTATTTAAGTCTTTTGTTGCACTTTTGAGTTCTTGTTTTTTTGTGTCTTCTTGAGGAGTTAATTCATCTAATTTTGTTTCTTTAAAACTTGCTACTTTGTTTTGATTATCTTCATAGTTTAGCTTACAAGAAAAAAATGCTATTATCCCCAATGTTATAAATATTGATAATTTTAATTTTTTCAAAATTTAATCCTTTAATAAAAATTTTAAGTAATTTTAATTATTTAAAATTAATACTTAATTATTAAAATTTAGTTCAAATTTTAAATTGAACAATAAAAAAAAGAAGAGATCAGCTCTCTTCTTTTGATTAAATAATTGTAAAATAGTTTATTTTCGTTTTTTAAATAAACTATTTAAATTCTGTTATTTTAAGGTATAGATCAAGAACAGTTTGACGAGCATTTTGCATTTTATCTAAATACCTGTTTTCAATGTATTGTGCCAAAGATTGAGGATTTTTTAGGCTCTCATTGGAGTTTACATTAGCAATAAGGGTGTCAACGTGTTTTGACCATTCTTTTCTTTCAGCTAATATTTCATTAAGCTTAAAGCTAAGTTCTTGCATCTTAATGTCAAAATTAAAGCCGTCAATTGTATTATTTAATAGCTCTTGGGTAAAGAGTTCAATTTTTTTCTCTATTTCTTCTAGTGCAAGTTCGAAAGAAATTTGTATTCCAAGTCCTGATATTATTAATGATCTGATTAGGTTGTGATTTTGATTCTCAGCGTAAAGAATTTCCATTATTGATCCAAATTTTTTGGTTTTGGATTGATCAAAATTCAAAATTGCATAGAATTTATATCTTTCATTTTCTGCTTCTGGTGTATTAGAGTTAAGCTGTGGCGCGTAACTTCTATCATAAACTAAAGTGTTTGAAATAACATCTAGTAGATCAAATGCAGAATCTTTCATTTTAAATTGATCGTAAGTTTCTCTAAATCCGTTACTATTGTTTGTTTTAGTTTTTTCTGCAAAAATTTTTCTAATAAGTTTATTTTTCAACGTTTGTGAATGATTGCTAAGAGATGCTTGACTAAAGCTTAGTTGAACTTTGTCATAAGTTGTAGGAGAATTATTGTTTTGCTGTAAGCTAAAATTTGTATAGTTTGTTGATTGACTCAAATCGTAATTAAAGGCAGATTTTTGTCTTGGAAGTTTTTGAATTCTTTTGCTTGGAGTTTTTATAGTTGTTTTTGTACCTTTAGTCACATTTTTAACTGATTGAGTAGGTGCTGCTGGTGGTGCTATTTGTTTTGGCGGTGTGACTTGTATTTTCGCTTGTCCATTTTTTAGACTTCCTTGTGGTGAATTTACTTGCTTTAATAATTGTTCTAGATTTGCTTGACTTGCAGGACTTGCTTGATTTTGCAAAATTTGCGGTTGTTTATTTGCTACTTGTGGTTGTTTTTGTAGATTTGTTACTTTATTAGCGTTTGTGCTATTTTGCGTAGCATTTGGTTTTGTATTAATACTTATTGTTGCTTGATCATTTGTTGTGTTATTGAGAAGTTCTTCCACTTTGGTTTTATAGTCTTCGTTTAGATGAGCATCAACTGTGCAAGAAAATAAAAGCAAGACTATGAACTTTAAATGCATTAATGATTTAATTTTCAAAATATTATTCCTCGATTTCTTTTTAATGAATTTTAATAATCAAAATTAATTAAAATTTAAAATTAATTACTAATTAATAAAAACTTAGTTCAAATTAAAAAATAATCAATAAGTATAAATAAAAAAGAGCAAAGCCTTTTGCTCTTTTTTTGCGGTATCTTTATAAGTTTTCTTGTAAGTCTCTTCCAATTTCTATCATTAAATCGTAAATTTCGCTTGAGTCTGGCGCTAATATGTTGTCATATGTTGTTCTTAGGTAAGCTTCGAACTCTTCAATATTGTTTTGAAGATCTTTATTGCTATTGTAAGTGATAATAATCTTGTCTATATTTTTGATCCATTGTTGTTGCATTGCTAGAATTTTATTAATTTTATTTTTAATATCCTTTAATTTTTCATTGTTATTAAAGTCAATAAGATCATCTTTTCTTTTATTTATGTCAAGAATAGCAATTTCTAGGGGATTTTGAACAAAAGTTGAGCCTATGTCAATTATTAACTGAATCAAAGTTATAAGCTCAGCATTTTGTATTATAGTTTTATAAAAAATTTCTATTAAGTTTGTAATTCTTATTTTATTGTACTCAAGAGATGAATAAAATTGTCTTCTGTAGTCTTTGCAAAGTTCATCATTTTTTTTAATTAAATAAAAAATGGCTTCTGCATGGTTAGTCATTAATTCTTCTTCTTTTTTGTCACTTTCTATTTTTTCTACTACGGGCTTGATGATTTTTTCTATTTTCTCGACAAGCTCTTGTTTTAAGCCTAAATTACATGAACACAAAAGTAACGTTGTCAATAGCTTAATAAACGCTAATTTGTATTTTTTCACAATATTCTCCTTATATAAAAATGTAATAATTTAATACAAAATAATTTTTGGTACATATTACAAATGTATATCAAATTATTTAAAGTTTAAATTTAAACCTTTATAAAATTAAAAAAACATTGTTGTTTAAATTTTTCCAATCTTTGCGAATAGTATCATAAAAATTAATTTGAAAATCATTTAGGAAATTAGATTGTGCAATTTTAGCTATTTCTATATTTTCTTGTTCTTTTTGAGCTTTTAGTTTTTTGCCAATTGCCTCTAATTTTGAGATTATAGTTTCTCTAGATTTTTGATTTGAAGGCCCGAGATCTTGATTCTTTTGATTTGAAGGCTCGAGATCCTGAGATGCATTTTTAAAATTTCGGGTGTTTTCTTTTGGATTGGTGTAATTTTTTGGTTTGGGACCAATTTTATTAATGGGTGCACATGAGATGAAAATTAGAGTTAATATCGCTGTAATGATATTAAGCTTAATGATATTTAGTTTAGTGTTTGTCAAAATACTCTCCTTATAAATTAAAATCAATATTTATTAATCTTAAAAAATACCAAATTTCAACATATTTATATTGTAATATATGGGATTTAAATGGGTTTTAAAGCACTACTATCTTTGTAATTTTCATCCATATGGTTTGCTAATTTCTCCTCATCAGTTTTAATGTTTCCAACATCGTTATTGTAATCTTCAATAGTAGCTTTTAGGGTTTTTGTAAACCTTTGTTTTAGTTGCATGTCAGTTTCTACGGCCGTTAGTAGTTCTTCGGATTCTTTTTGGCTTAGAGTGTCTAATTTTGTATTTATTGATTCCAAATGATTGTCTAGGTGGAATTGAATATTCCATGATACGTGATGAATAAAGATTCCAATTATATTATATTTTTTGGTATTTTTTTTAAGTTTTTCAAAAATTTCTTTTAATGTTCCTATTTTTTTTGTGTCGTAATTTAAAGATGGGTAAATCATTCTTTTTATTTGCATTAGATTAGCTTCTACAAGAATATCATAAGGACTGACTTTAAAAGTATTTAGAAAATCGGATTCTGAAGCAATTTTGGCTATTTCTGTATTTTCTAGTTTTTTTTGAGCTTCGAGCTTTTTGCCAATTGCTTTTAATTTTGCGATTATATCTTCTTTAGGTTTTTGAATTGAATATCCGAGATCTTCAGATCCATTAGATTTATTTTTAAAATTTTTGGTAATTCCTGTTAGATCGCTGTTGTTGGTTTCTCTTAGATTAGTGTTGCTGGATTTTTTTGGGTTGATTTGGTTGTTTGTATTGATTTTGTTAACAGGTGTACATGAGATGTAAACTAAAGTTAATATTGTTGCAATATTAAACTTGATTCTATTTATTTTAGTTTTTGTCAAAATATTCTCCTTATAAATTTAAAATCAATATTTATTATTTTTAATATAAAACAATAATAAAACTTATATTGTTATTTTTATTAAATAATATAAATATTATAAATAATATAAATAATATTTGATATTAAAAGGATTAAATATTTATTGCAAGCTTTAGGTTTTTGTTTTAATTTTGTAAGATTTAACCCTTTAATACCAGGCACCCCTTTCATTTTTGCTAATACTGTTTTTACGGTGTTTATTTAGGCATTTCAATGTTGTATTGGTTTTCAGTTATTTCTTTTATTTTTACAATTACAGCTAGTGTGTCATATTTTTCTGGTTTAATTTCATTTCTAATGTGGTCTGCTAGTTTGTTAGTATTCTCTTTAATTTCTTCTAAATTTTCGTTGTAGCTGAGAATAATCTCGTCTACCTTTTTGATCCAATTTTGTTTTATTTCAAAAAGTTCTTTTATTGTAGTCTCAATAGTTTTTAGGTTTTCTTTGCCTAGCCTTTTTAATTCATCTTTGTCATCAGATATTTTTAAAATTGTCTCTTCAAGGGGTTTTTGAATGCCAAAATATCCTATTTGAATAACTTCTTCAATTAGTTGATGGTGTTCTTTTTGTTGGTGTTTGTAAAGTTGTGTTAGTATTTTGCCAAAGTTTACAATTCTTGTTGTATTGTAATCCAGAGAAGAGTAAAATAGTCGTCTCTCATCTTTTTTTGAGTCCGAGTTGAGCTTTGCAAGCTTAAGGGCGGCAGTTGTATCTGTATTAAAGACCGAATATTTCATTCCAAACTGGTCAAAGTCTTCAGTTTTATCTTTATATTGTTCTACTTTTTCTTTAAATCTTTTTATTTCCGCCGATATTCTTTGGGTTATTGTTCCTTGGAACAAGCTACAAGAGCACAAAAGAAGTGTTGCAATGACAATATTAGTTAATATTAAATCATTTTTTTTCAAAATATTCTCCTTTTATAAAAATGCAGTAATGCAATACAAAATAATTTTTAGTACATATTACAAATGTATATCAAATTATTTAAAGTTTAAATTTAAACTTTAATAAAAATTAAAAGTTGTTGTTTTTAGTTAGATTTAGATTAAGTGAATAAAAAAAAAGAGAAGAATTAACTTCTCTTTTAAAAAATATCAAGTGCAACATATTAATTTTTTTGTTTAAATTAGTCATGGGCGAGATTATTACTCAAGGGCTTTAAACTTTTCATCCATGTAGCTTGCTAGTTTTTCGACATTGGTTTTAATTCCGCCAGCATTCCTGTTGTAATCGTTAATAGTCTTGTTTAGGACTTTTACAAATCTGTCTTTTCTATTTAAGTCATTTCTTGCAAATTCTAGCAGTTCTTCGGTTCTTTGGTTTGGAGAGTGTGATTCATCTTTTGTTATGTTTTCTAAACAAAGTTCTAGTTGGAGCTGAATACCCAGTGCTACTTTATAAAGTAAGTTTGTAACTACTTTTTTGTTCTCGGAACTTGTATTAAGTTTTTCAAGAATTTCGTTTAATGTTTTTACTCTTGTTGTGTTGTAATATAAAGATGAGTAAATAATTCTTTTCATTGCTAGTAGGTCTTTCTCAGGGTTAGCATAAAATGAACTGGCAGTAAAAGTCTTTAGGAAATCAGATTGTGTACTAGTTTTAGTTATTTCTGCATCAATTTTAGCTATTTCTATATCTTCTTTCTTTTTTTGCTTTTCCAGATGATTTTTAATTGCTTTTAATTGTGAGGCTTTATTCCCTTTATATTTTTCAATTTCAATTTTGAGATCTTGATATTCTTGATATGAATGTCCATGGTCTTGAGATCCACGAGATCTATCTTTAAAGTGTTGGCCAAATTTTTCCAGATTGGTGTTACTGCTTAGGTCAGGATTGATTTGATTATCAGGTGCACATGAGATGCAAATTAGAGTTAATATCGCTGTAATGATATTAAGCTTAATGATATTTAGTTTAGTGTTTGTCAAAATAATCTCCTTATAAATTAAAATTAATAGTTATTAACTTTAATACAAAATAATAATATAACTATATTAATTTGTATGTCAAATAATAACAGTTTTATTTAATATTATTTAATATTATTTTTTGACATTGTTGTTTTCAGTTTGGATTTAGATTAAGTGAATAAAAAAAAAAGAGAAGAATTAACTTCTCTTTTAAAAAATATCAAGTGCATCAATTTTTTTTGTTTTAATTAGTTATTAATTATTTTTTAAAATCATAATCTGGGAATTGCTCATTCATGTAGTTTGCGAGTTTTTCGATATCGGTTTTGATTTCGCCAGAATTCCTATTGTAATCGTTAATAGTCTTGTTTAGGGCTTTTCCAAAGTCGTCTTTTTCCTTTAAGCCGGCTTTTGCAAATTCTAATAGGTTTTCAGAATCTTGTTGGATTGGAAGATGTAATTCATCTTTTGTTATGTTTTCTAAACAACTTTCTAGTTGGAGCTGAATACCCAGTGCTATTGGATAAAGTAATCTTGTAACTATTATATTGTGTTCATCATGTGCATGAAGTTTTTCAAGAATTCTGGTTAATGTTTTTACTCTTGTTGCGTTGTAATATAAAGATGAGTAAATAATTCTTTTTATTGCTAGTAGGTCTTTATCGCGATGATCATAAGATGTATCGGCAGTAAAAGTCTTTAGGAAATCAGATTGTGTATCAGTTTTAGCTATTTCTGCATCAACTTTAGCTATTCCTTCAGTTTCTTTATTTTTTTGCTTTTCCAGATGATTTTTAATTGCTTTTAATTGTGAAGCTTCATCTTCTTTATATTTTTCAATTTCAATTTTGAGATCTTGATATTCTTGATATAAATGTTCGAGATTTTCAGATTCACCAGATTCACCAGATTTATTTTCAAAATTTTGGTTGTTTTCTTTTTTATTAGTGTTGATAGTTTCTTTTTTATTAGTATTGCTAGTTTCTTTTTTATTAGTATTGCTAGTTTCTTTTGGATTAATAGTATTAATAGGTGCACATGAGATGCAAATTAAAGTTAATATCGCTGTAATGATATTAAGCTTAATGATATTTAGTTTAGTGTTTGTCAAAATACGCTCCTTATAAATTAAAATTAATAGTTATCAATTTTAATACAAAATAATATTATAACTATATAATAATCATTATTATTAAATAATAATACCATTTAATATTAAAAACAACTTTTTTGGAATTTTTTTTTATTTTGTAATTATTTTTATCCCACATACACTACTAATTAGTAGTGTATGTGGTCACAACAGGCTTTTAGCAGTGTTTCAATGTCCATTAAAATTTGCATACTTTTATTTGGATTGAATTTATGCTCGTATCCATTTTTTATGAATTCTTTTAGCACTATTCCATCAGCTCTAATTCCCGCATATTTATCATAGTCGCTAATAATGTTTTCTACGATTGTTATCCATGCATTTCGTTCTTGTATTAGTTTTTCAAAATTTTCTTGAACATCTTTTACTGTTTTTGTTTTAAAATTGAACATTAAGCGTCTTTGCTCGTCTTTTGTTAAAAGATTGACAGCCTTTTCAAATGATTCTTGGATTTTGAATCCTGTCCAAAAAATTAAGCCAATAACTCTGTAATGGTCGCCATTTGAACTTGATGCTTGTGCAAGGATTGTGATTAATCTTTTGATATTATTCTCATCATACTCAAGAGATGAATAAAATAATCTTCTAAAAAGGTTATTTTCCAATATTGCATCAATATTATCGTCTTGCTTTTCTGGGAATGTGTTTTTGTTTATTTCAAATTGATTAATAGGTTCGATTTTTTGAACATCTGTATTTATTTTTTGAGCAAGTATTTCTATATTTGGTCCAATTTTATTAATCAATTTTTCATTTTCATTAAATCTTTGTGTAATTTTTTGAATTACATTTTCCTTTCCATTGTTTGAGGGCTCTTTTTGCCCTAAGTTTAAAATCTTTTTAAGATTTCCTTCTTTTGTAATGCTAGTTTTGTTAAGTTCAATGTGGTTTGGTTGTAATTCATTTGTTGCTTCTTTGTCGTTTGGTTTAGAATAAAAAGAACATGAGGCCAGTAAAGTTATTTTAAATAGTTTTAATATTTTATAAATTGTGTTTTTCTTCAAGACGTAATCCTTTAAAAAATTTAATCATTAGTGTTATTTGGCAAGCTCAATATTTCTAATATAAATATATTTCAATTCGTTTAATTTTCAATGTTTGTTTTATTTATTTAAAATAAAAGACAATAAATTAACCATTTAAAATAATTTTTTTTAAAAAAAAAGTTTAAAATTTTTCGATCGGGTTTTAAAAATTGTTCGTAATGCTATCAACATTGATGTTAATGTTGTATTTGGAAGTTATATTAATTTTAAAAATTTTTGTTATTAGCTTTATTTTTATTGATAATTGCAGTATATTTTTCATGTGTTATTTTATAATAATAAATCTAACTATTATAAAATAACACCGTTCTCCCCATTTAATGTAAAATTTAAGTTTAATAATTCTTATTAAAAAGCCTTTGTTTTAAAACGCATCTTTAATTAAAAAAGTTAATTATATGTTTTTATACAAATATATATTGATTCTAATTTAGTTATGTTTTAAAATGTTTAAAATAAATCAGTTTATATAAGGAGAATTAACAATGAAAATATTTGGTAATTTAATAATTAATGGATTATTGTTTGGATTTGTAAATTTAAATGTGTTTGCAGATTCTAACAATGTAAATATTCTTCAACCTCAATCCAACGTTTTAGAACAACCAGATCAAAAAGACGATAAAAAATTAGATCAAAAAGATGATAAAAAATTGGGTCAAAAAGATGATAAAAAATTGGGTCAAAAAGATCAAGTTAATCAAGCTCTAGATATTATTAATAAGGTGACAGAAGATGTTTCTACTAAATTAGAGGAAGTTAGAGAGTCATCTCTTGCACTGGTAGAATCAAATGATGCGGGGATAGTTAAAAAGTTCGTTGGTTCAATGTCTGTAATCTCAGATGTTGCTAAAGGGACTGTTGTTGCATCAGAAGAAGCAACAATTGTAGCTAAGTGCTCAGGAATGGTTGCTGAGGATGCAAATAAGGTTGTTGAAATGTCCAAAAAGGCTGTTCAAGAAACTCAAAAAGCTGTTTCTGTTGCAGGCGAAGCAATGTTTTTAATAGAGAAGCAAATAATGTCAAATAAATCTCCAAATAATAAGGAATTAGAATTGACAAAAGAAGAATTTGCTAAAGTAGAACAAGTTAAAGAAACTTTAATGGCTTCTGAAAGGGCTTTAGATGAAACCGTTCAAGAGGCTCAAAAAGTTCTCAACACCGTTAATGGTTTTAATCCATCAAATAAGGATCAAGCAGTAGCAAAAAAAGATGTTGCAAAGGCTATTTCTAGTGTTGTTAAGGTAGCTCAAGGTGCAAGAGATCTTACAAAAGTAATGTCCATTTCTTTATATATGAGATAGTTGATTATATAGATTTATAAATTATTAAAGGTTAAAGGAAAAGGTTTGAGGCTAATTATATTAGTTTCTGCCTTTTTTTTATTTTTTATTTTGTTAAGATAAAATTAAGCCCCCCATTAAGGCTGTTTTTATGATATAACATCTGCATTCTAAATATTTGCATTCTTAAAAAGTTAATAAATTTATCTTTAAGCAAGGAGTATCAATTTTTGAATAAAGAATACAAAGTTTTATACAATGGGTTTTTAAAGCTTATTGATTTTATGGGAGATGATAAGAGAATAGTTTAGGCTGCAAGAATTTCTTATCGAGGAGACAGTGTTAAAAGGAAAGATGAGGAACTTATTGACTATTTAATAAGGAATGGACATAAAAGTCCATTGGAGCAGGTGGTTTTTACATTTCATATTAAAGCCTCAATATTTATTGCAAGGCAATGGATGAAGCATGGAACCGCAAGGATTAATGAAGTTTATGGATACTACAGCTTGGCAAGAGAAGAATTTTATGTTCCCTTGGCATAAGATTTGGAATATCAAATTTCTAGCAATAGTCAACCCAAAGGAGAATTAAATTCTTTGGAAAAAAGTTTCTCAGACAAAATAAAACATCATCAAAAAAATTCTTATAAACTTTATCAAGATATGGTTAATTCTAATATTCCAAAAGAACTTTCAAGAATAATTTTACCTTTAAGCTTATATCTTATATACTGAATGGTATTGGCAAATTGATTTAAATAATCTTTTCCATTTTATTAAATTGAGATTAGCTTTAGACAATCCAAAAGAAATTAAAGAAAATTCGCCAAAAGAAATGCGCGAATATGCCAAAGCATTAATAAGTATAGTAAAAGAAATTGTCCCCATCTCTTTTAACAGTTTTGAAAGTCATTGTTTGAGAGGAAAGAGATTTTCTCGTGAAGAAATAATAGTAATTATTAATGCTTTGGATTTAAATAAGCTTAGTATGGATGCTAAAAAATTGGACTTATTAAAAAATAAACCGGGGATTGATTGACTTTGTATTGTTTAGTATCTTTTTAAGTATTAAACAGATTTTAGAAATTATGGCCAAAGTTTAATTTTTAGGATAAAGTGTAATTTTTTTAAAAAACTATATGAATTATGCATTAAGCATTTATTAGT
>NC_012180.1 GCF_000170955.2 Borreliella valaisiana VS116
ATCAATAACAAATGATATACACATGATATTTTTATCAACTATACTATACTGGAATAACTCAATTTCTTTCTAAAGAATAGAAAAGGGTTACTA
The DNA here is from genome assembly GCF_000170955.2 of Borreliella valaisiana VS116. Lineage (NCBI taxonomy): Bacteria > Pseudomonadati > Spirochaetota > Spirochaetia > Spirochaetales > Borreliaceae > Borreliella > Borreliella valaisiana. Next base: position 94 of record NC_012180.1, read on the forward strand.
TTATTATTTATTGAGATTTTTGTTCCCAAATTAAGAATAAAAGTATAAAACTACGTTGATCATAAAGGTTAAAGTTGTTTGAGCTTGTATATGTTTATAGATTCTTTTGCAGTTTTATCTAACTCTATCTTTTGTCTTTGGATTCTAATGTTTCCATTCTTTTTTAAGTTCTTCTAGTGTTTTTACTGTTTTTTTTGATTGATTTCTAAAATTTTCAATTTTTCGATAAAATTGAGTCTTACAAGACTTTAGATGCTCTTTACATGAATTAATTTTACTATCTTTATTTCTAGTATAATAATTATTAAACTATTTATAGTATTTACACTATAAATAACCCTATTATATTAAGAGTAAATGTTCTAATATATTAAGATGCACAATTCTGAACATACTATTCAAAATGAAGAAAATAAATATATTTATTCCCAAATTCATCTCCTCATAATTTTTATTTAAATTCTCCTTCTATGCTTATTTAGTTTTATGTTATCAATCTTAATATCTAGCTCATAATCTTGATTACTAATATAAATGTGATATAATGACAGAATATTCTAATAATATTCTATTTTAGATAGAGGTAATATAATGAATTTAATGATTAAAGAAGTGTTAATGATATCCAGTTTATTTTGTAGCGTTATCTCTTGTAAGCTATATAAAAAGCTTACAGATAAAACCAAACAGACTTTAGCCAATAATAAGTATTTTGTCAATAATAATAAAAGTATAAATTCTACTAATAAGCTAGATAATAATTCTCTAGATTCTGCAGAAGACAACAACAGAAGTGGTCGTAAGGCTAGGAGCATTAGTAGTGGAGAAGCAAATACTCAAGAACAAAATAATAAGAATAAAAGTAAGGAAAAAGAAAATATCATAAAGAAAAGTGAAGAAAGTAATAATTTAGAAACACAAATAAATAATAATTTAAACACAAAGCGCTCTAATACTAACAAAGTAGATAACAATAAACATAATGCTGGTAGAAGATCTCAACAAGTTAATAAGAAATCTAATGAAGCTATTACTGCTAGGGAAATTATGTACGAAGCTGAAACTTTTTTAGAAAAAACTGAGAAAATAACTGTAGACTTAGAAACAACAAAATCAAAACTTGATAAGATAAAAAGTGTTATTGAGGAGACTCGTTCTTATTTAAATACTGCTAGAAAATCTAAATATAATACTAACAACAATACATTACTATTACATAACTTGAACCAAGAAATTAATAAGGTTAATAGCAGCCATGCTTCTGCTAAATCTCATTGCAATGATGCAATTGGTGCTTTAGCAAGATCTAAGAATGATTTTGAAAATGCAAAAAGAAAAGCAGAAGGGGCTTTAGAAGAAACTATAAAAGATATACCTTCTTTAGGGTATAATTATCTTTACTATTCTTGGATAACTGATGCTCAAAAAGCAATCAAGAATGCTAAAAGCTTGTTTGAGAATGCTAAGAATAAACAAGAAGAACTTAACGATAAGATGAATAAGACAAATTTAGAGCTTATTAAATTAGAGCAAGCATATAAAGTTTTGCAAACTAAAAAATCTTAGAAATAGGGTTATAATCCTGAAAATTATAAAAACTTATACGAAAAGCTTATCTAAACTTTAATTTTGGTTATTTTCTGGACTAGTATTGATATGAGGTTTTGAATTGACCTTTCCAATAGATACACATGATATGAAAATTGAATTTAATATTGCTGTAATAAAGTTAAGCTTAATAATATTTAATTTGGGGTTTTTCAAAACGCTCTCCTTATAAATTTGAATTACCAAACATTAGTTTTAATTCAAAATAACAATATCAAATAAATTTAATATTGAAAATTTAATTTCTATTGCATGTTTTTAGTGCTAATTTAGATTGTATGAATAAAAAAAGAGAAGAATTAACTTCTCTTTTTAAAATATCAAGTGCAACATATTATTTTTTTTGTTTAGATTAATCAGCTTGATTTAGTAGATAAAGAGGATGAGAGTATTTATCATTTATGTGGTTTGCTAGCGCTTCATCATTTGTTTTAATGTCACCAACATTTTTATTGTAAGCGTCAATAGTTGCGTTTAAGGCTTTAGCAAAGTTTTGTTTTATCTTTAAATCATCTTTTACAGCTTGTAATAACGTTTCAGCTTCTTTTTTGCTTAGAGTGCGTAATAATGCATCTTGTATTTTTTTTAAACGCACATCTTCTAATTGATGTTGAATATCCTTTGATGTTCTGAGAAATTTACTAGCTACTCTTCGGTTATTATCTGTATCAAGTTTTTCAAGAATTTCTTTTAATGCCAATATTTTTTTTGTATCGTAATTTAGGGATGGGTAAATTATTCTTTTTAATTGCATTTTTGCATGAAACATAAAATAATCATCCCTTTTAAGTTTAAAAGTCTCTAAGAAATCATATTGAACACCATCAGATTTAGCAGCCATTTTAGCTATTTGCGTATTTTCTTCCTTTTTTTGAGCTTCTAGGCCTTTACCAATGTTTTCTAATTTTGAGATTGTGGTTTCTTCTTGAGAATTTTGATTTGAAGATTTTGAATTTTGATATTCATTTTCAAGATTTTTGTTATTTTCTGATGAATTTTCTGAATTGGTATTGCTGTTTAGGTTTTTTAGATTTCTAGAATTATTGCTTCGCTTTACTTTTTTTGGGGTTTTAGAAGTAGTGGGATTTTTTAGTTTGTTTGGATTAACATTGCCAAAAGGTGCACATGATATGCAAATTGCAGTTAATATTGCTGTAATAACGTTAAGCTTAATAATATTTAATTTAGAATTTTTCAAAATTGCTCTCCTTATAAATTTATATTATTAAATAATAATTCAAAATAATAATATTACAATTTAATATTATTATCAAGCAATATTAAAATTATTTGATATTAAAAATTTAATTTCCATTGATGTTTTTAGCGTGAATTTAGATTACATGAATTTTAAGAATATAAGTTAATTCTTCCCTTTTTAATAAAATATAAAGTGCAACAATTTGTATGGATTTAATAGATTTAATCTAGGGAATAAAATCTAAGTATTCTTTCATAAAATGGTCTTCGAGATTTTTTATATTTGTTTTAATATCTAAAAAATTTCGATTGCAAGCTTCAATAGTTGTGGTTAAGGTTTTAGCAAAGTTTTGTTTTATCTTTAAATTCTTTTCTGTGTATTGTAATAATTTTTAGGAATCTTCTTGGTTTAGCATGCGTAATTCATCTTATATTTTTTTAAATGCCTGTCTAGTTGAAATTGAATGTCTAACACCATTTGATGAAGAAAACTTTGAGTTGAAAATTTTTTCAGAGGATTTTTATTAAGTTTTTCAAGCATCTCTTTTAATATTTCTATTTTTTGTATTTCGTAATTTAGAGACAAGTAAATTATTCTTATTCATTAGTGTTTTTTTCCACTACTAATCTGATATTTGGAATTGATGTTAAAAATATCTAGAAAATCGTGTTGAACAACAATTATTTCAGCTATTTGTATATCTTCTTGAACATGTTAGGCTTTCAGAGCAAATCTTTATCAATTTTTTCTAATTTCTAGATTGTAGCTAACTTATTGATAATTTTGATTTGAAGACTTGGAATTTTGATATTAATTTTCAAGATTTTGGTGATGTTCTATTCGATGTTATGCTGTATTTTTAGGGTAGCGTTACTGTTTGTTTTGGGATTGATCTTGCTAATAGGTATATATAGAATCTAAAAATTTTGAATTTGTTCTTATTTTTTTTATCAAACGTGTTATCTAAAAATAATAAGAATACTAACCATTTCAATTGAGCATAATCAAAAAAAGAGATAAAAAAGGAATCCTTTCCCTTCTACCAAGAAAGAAAAAAAGTGAATAAAACAATTAAAGATATAGAGAATCTTATTAAAGACCCTGGATTCTCCAGTTAATTGAGAGTGTATATCCACTTAAACATGAATATACTTTAATAAGAAATGATTTTTATGATGCGATAACTAAAATTAGAAACAAAAAAACATCATTAATAAAAATGATCATAACAATAGAAATCACACAAAGAAACTAACACAATTGCAAAATAATTTAAATATGGAGGGATAAACTTGATGAAATCATGGGTTACATTAATATTGCAAAACAAAATATAAGATTCTGAGGCTTTATTTTTATGTAAAGTTAAGGAAAGTTTAAAAGAAGGCATTATTAAAAGATTGGAAAGTAAAAATAGGTCAGTATCACAATTATTTAAACAGGCTTTAAATAAAATAGAAAATACTTTAAAGAGCTCAGAAAGCTCTTATTTTAAAAAGGTTTAACAATGAGGAGAAAGAGGATTATAAAAGAACTTATTGAAAATGCAAAAAATGTTTTAAGTAAGTCTTAAAATGGATAAGAAAATATTTAAATATTAATATATTTAAATTAGAGCCTTCTTTTAAAGAAGACTCTCTTATAATAATAATCACACATATCTTAACCAAGAGATATTATTTTTTATTAATTTACTCATCAACATTATTAAAAATAGCTATACTTTTAGCCTTACATTTTTTATATCGCTATTTTTTGTTTAAGAAATTTATTCTTAAAAACTTTAGCTAATTCCACAATCTAGTTGATAAAATATATTTAAGTATTTAACAGAGCCACAACTTCTTGCGCTATTTCCTTTACATTATTGGCTATTTGTAATACTAACTCTGCTACTTCTTCTATATCTGAAAGTTTTGTATTGTTAGCAGTTTCTGTCTTTATTTTATCCAATGCCTCTTTGACTGCATTTTCTACATCAATTAACTCATCTTTTGCTTTTACTGTAGCTTTCCAAGCTATTTCTACAGCCTTTTGAGCTTGTTTTATTTCATCAGAAGCTTGTTCTATTCCATCAGAACCAGATGGTGTTCCTAGTTGCTTTTCTTGCTCTTTATACAGTTTTTGCATATTTTGTTCTGCTGCTTTAGTAAGGTTATATGCTTCTTTTGCAACATTAGCCGCAACTATTGCTTTGTCACTAGATTCCTTTATTTTTTCTAAATCTATTTCTGCCATTTGAGCTAAATCATGCATATTTTTTGTTGCACCTTTTACCTGATCTGCAGCAGATGAAATTAAATTAACCGCAATTATAACTGCTTCTACAACTTTATTTGCCTCATTTGATGCATTTAAATTATCTGTTGTATTTTTTGCTTCTTTTAGTGAATTTGTAGTTTGCCCCAATAACTGATTTAATTTGCCTAATATACTCTGTTTTTTTGACTCGTAATCTTTTGAATTTACACCTTCATTATCTAAAGAACAAGATATTGAGAGTAATAAAAATAAACTTGACAGTAATATTTTTATTAATTTTTTCATATTTACACTCCTATAATAAACATAATGTCTTAAATTATATTTTAATATTAATTATATTTTAATATTAATTATATTTTAATATTAATTATATTTTAATATTAATTGTCTAATTTCTATTTATCTTGACTAGCTTAGAGCCAAAGAAAACAGCAGTTAATACTGAAAGTATGCTTTGTGATGTTAAAATAAACAAAAAAAATAACTTTTATAGAAAATTATCTTTAAGCTATGTGAAAAGCTATTAGATAAAGCTAACAAGCTTTATCTATAAGTCCTAAAAAATGACAGTAAAAAGTATAGATTCTACTAATAGTTTAGATAACGGTATTTTAAATAATGTAGAAAATACAGTAGCGCCGTAACTATTGTTTTTAGTTTTTAAATTACTATGTATTAATTATGTTTAGTGTTTATAGTATAAATATAAGAATAATAAATGTAAATAACAAAAATAATTAAAGTAAAGAGGAAATATGTGAGTAATCTTGCGTGTGAAGGTAAATTCCAATATAATACGCATCAAACTAAATATGGCTTGAGCTACTATAAGTATCTCAAGCTTAGCATAAATAGAAAACCCCATTAGATTAGAAAAAAGTCTTTTTATTAATACAATTAAAAAATACTACACTTACAATAAAAACAAAAACTACTAGAACATTTTCCGTTTATCTTAACAATACATCCAATAAAATTGAATTTAAAAAATTATAACTAAAATTTAAACAATTGCGTTAACCTTAAGGAGTAATAATTTATGAATAAAACAATGTTTATTACTTGTGCCGTTTTTACACTGATAAGTTCATGCAAAAATTATGTCGATTTAAATCAAGGTATAAAAACAAAAAGTTAAAGGATTTTTAGACAAAGGATTAATGCAGAGCGATTACCCTAATAGTAAATAACAGTACACCGACATTTAAAAACAACGCAAGATAGTAGTCAATATAAAGAAGAAAATCAAAAATAACAAGAGCAGACTAAAGACAAAATTAAAATGCTTTCAAAAAAATAGACAAGATAAATAAAAATATAGATGATATAAAACAACATAAAAGTTCATTTTTTAAAAAATCAAAGAGTATAACGATAACGGTGATTATTAATGGCTTAAGCTTTACAACAATTATTAATGATAATTAAAAAGCATGAGGGGTACTATTTAATATTAATATAAAGCCTTTTTAAATTTCTTTATTTTCTACTTTCGTAGACAAAATAAATTTAAAAATAAACAATATTTTAGCTTGCTTTTTTTACAAACAAACCAGCTTTAATATTTCAAAAAGTTTAAGTTAATTAATATCTTTTTTATTTTTTACCCTAAAAGTAAAGATATTTTTTCTAAACACAACTATAAAACAAACTGTTTTATTTTACTTTTTTTCAACATTATATTTAGTTACAATATTAAACAAAACATCCTTTATTGTTCTTAACGAGCTCTCTTAAAATATAATATGATCTTTTTATGTATCTAAATTTGATGATTTATCAATAAAAACTCGCAAAATGTACAAAATACAATAGACAATAAGAATGGAAGTTTTGATAGCAATTTAGAAAAACTAAAAAGTGTATTAAAAAGTCAATTTAAAAAAACACTAAAAGATAACCAAAAAGCATGAGAAATGCATTTTATATTAATAATTAATCCTTTTAAAAACTTTAAGTTTGTTTTTTTTAATTCCCAGAACAACCTAATAAATGAAAAAGTATTCATACCATGTTTTTAATAATTAAAACTAAAAGCCAATATTTAATATATTAATATATACTTATAATATAAAATATGAGCTATATAAATAAATTTCATTTAATATTTAGATTCAAAAGGATACAAAATTGCGTTATATTCAATAAGAAAAAAATTAGATCAAGCAAACAATATTATTAATAGTCTTAACAGCAATCAAAAAAACAACTTTCATATTCTTCAAAGGCTTAGTTAAAAACAAACGGTATTCAAAAGATTTAGAGCTAGAAAGCTATAAGCATTTAAAGAAAAATAACAAAAATTATTTACATCTTTTTTATAGAAAAACCTAGTATAACAAGAAAGAATCTGTTTAAAAGCAATAATGACTATAAAATAGAATTTGATACTAATATAAGGCTCTTTCCAAGATAGTAAATCCTACAGCAATACCCATTAAATTTTTTATTTTTTAGAAAGCCATAAAACTTTTGTTAAAGTGGGGAAAATCTTGCTTTTCATACTTAAAATTTTTAAAGTTTAATATGAGAGAGGTGAATACAATTTGAAGCCCTATAAAATATTGTCAGTGGGGGGGGTAAAAGCTATTTTAATTTTTAATAATTCTATGAGCTGTACGAAGCAACCTTTGTCAAAGGCCCTAAAATTTCTGTATAAGGAATTCCTTTACTCTTTCAAATTCAATCATAATCGATTCTAAAATTTTTCAATATCTAAGGAAAGTTTTTTACACATTTTGGAAGTTTTCTGTTAAGCTTTGCTTATAAATTTTTGTTTGTTAGCAGTAGTCTCTCCATTTCTTTTAAACTTTCATTAAAGTAGTAAATCATATTACTTTAGTGACTTCTAATATTTGCTATTAGCTTATAAACTGCGTTAAAATACACATATGAATTTGCATTGCAATTCATTCTAATAAGGCTTTTTTGAATTTATGAAATAAGGTTTTTGCATTTTTTTTATCCACACATATATATAGATATATAATTTTAATTTAAAAGTAGTCCCTATTTGCTTAAAAAATACGTTAAATGCTTTTATAGTAAAGCATATTTGTATCATTTTTAAGCAAAATCGGTAGCTTAACAAACAAAAAATTGCCTATTTAAAAAATGATTAATCTAGAATATAACCCCCCATAACTAACAAATGAAAAAATAAATATAAGTTTGGACTAATTATATTACATAAAAAATCAAATTAGTCATATATGCTAAAATAGAGGTTACTAATTAACTATTGAAGTATATTTACTTATACTACTTTGTAGTACCTTGAAAAATAAATATTAATCATTAAAACAAGAGAATAAAAAGATTTATGAACAAAAAATTTATTATCTCATTACTATTTATAATATCAACATTTTTATTGGTATTTAGTTGTGATTTATCAATAAATAGCGATCAAAACAAAATGGATGGTGATTTGGATTACAAATGCTTATTAAGCAAAAAAGAGTCTGGGAAGCTTAAAAATTCTCAAATTAAAGATGATAATAACAGCAATAATTCTTATTATTTTAGAGTATCTAATTATTCAAATTCCTATAGTAAAACCTATTCATCTTGCAAGACAAAATGATTAATTTTATCAAAAAAATATAAAAATGCGGGTTTTAAGCAGCTTTATTTGCTTTATCAATATCAAAAAAGCATTCTTATAGACAGATTTATTATACATAATAGTACTTTTACTATAAGCTTTTTTAATATTGTTTGTTTGGTAATTATCACCAGCTCCGCTTACAACATGTATTTCTACTGTAAGCTTTTTAGGTTATATTACTAGTTCAGTAATTGATTTTATAAATTTATATATTTCATCTTTTACTATTGTAAGAATTCTTTTAAAGATACCACCTTTCTTCTCATCATAACAAGTTAACCTTTTTATTATTTTTGCACTTATAATCTAGCTCAAGAGAAAAATCTGTATTATTGTAATCATTATCTTTGTTTTCTGTTGCTGTTTTTTTGCAATTTTTTATTGCAAAAGAAAGTAACATGCAAAAAACAATAATAAATATCAAAAAGTTAAAAACCTTAATATAAGTTAATCTTAATACATTATTAATTATAATAATAACCACTAATACTATCATTTATCTAAATCATTATTAATATCACTAACCTTTACAATGTCTTTTTTATTATCTTTACTATATATTGTTTTTCTTTACGATCGATCCTATATTATTTTTATTTAAAAATTCATATTTATATTCTCTATTATCTTTTATACTCCTGTAATAAACATTTGATAATTTATTATTTCTCATTTATCAATATATTTAGTAAAAATACTAATTTTAACTCCAATTTGAATATCAAAATCATTTTCATCTATATTACTAATGTCGATTTTTTATTTTTTTTTGAATTAACATGTAAATTAAGAAAATAGATTTCGCTAAATGCGATTAGTAAATGCTATTTTATACTTCTGAATGTTACATTAATAACGTAACCATTGTTTATTATATCAAGAAATTCTTCTTCAGAACTTTCAACTTTATTTTCTGAAAACCTAAAAATTTAGCATATTAATTATTAATAAAAATAAATTCTTTTTCTTTTGTAGATTTACTATTTATTTCTTTATATTTTTTTCATGAAAAAACGTGTGTACTCGTTATTATTTTTTGAACCTGCACTTTAAGACAAGTATTCAGGCATTAAAAGTGTTTTTTGTTTTCAACTTCATTTGTAAGTTATTTTTATTCACTATTTGCAAAAAAGAGTGCCTAAAAGGATTTTTATTTTGAAAGTTCTGTTTTATCAATAGTGTTAGCTTAAAATATCTGTGGCTTGTTATATTAATTATCAAAATTGCAAACTTTTTTTAAGATTGACTTAGTTTAAAATGATTAACCATATAAGAAGTCATTAAATATTAAAATTAATAGATATTTTTTAAAATGTGCGTATAAATATGGTTTTTTTTCTTGATATATTTTATTGGAATAATACTTAATATTTCTTTCATAATTTCAAGTAAAAATGTTTCAATCCTTACTGAGGAATCTCTTGTTGAAATTTTTCCTATTTGCAAAACCATAATTTAGTTTCAACTTATAATTTACTTTAATAAAATATTATTAGTTCAACACTAAAAAATTTATAAAATATCTAAAACATTATTGATTTTATTGTAGATAACTATGATAAGTTTAAGCTTTCTAAGATAAGATTTAAATATTAATACTTACCTTCCTATAATTTCTTTATTTGGTATCAAAAAATGCTCAACATTTTTATAGGTATATATTATCTAATAATTTTTCATATTTTTATATATAGAGTTGCTTTTAAGTGTTTTGTCTAAGTTTTATTAAGTTCAATGTGATTATTTGTTTTAACCATATAATCAGATGATCCAAAACCTTATTTACTTTTTTTATATCTATGTTGAATGATAATATTAGGACTTGATTTCTTGATTTTAAGTTGTTAAATAAAATTTATAAATAACTTTTTTTAAGAATTTTTTGTTTTATTTTCTAATTTTTGGGTTGTCTACATTTTTTTTTTAAAAAAATAAAGGTCCAATATTGTTAATTTTTATAAGTAATGGCTTTTTAGTTAATTTTGATTTTGTTTATTTTCTTAAAACCTTTATTGTTGGAAAAAGATATATTTATTCTTTTATCACGATTGAAAATATTTTTTTTGCTTTTTATATAGTCATTTTGATAGTTTTCTCTTAGGTTTTTATTTAAAGAGGTCTTTTTAAATCTTGTTTCCCAAATTTCATTAAAATCATTAATTTTATCAGTTTTCCCGTTCATCATCCATATTTTTTTACTATACTTATTTTTAAACTCTTTTATGAAATGATTTGAAATATCTACAATTTTGTATTCTTTTTTATATTTTTCTATTGCTGAATTTAAATTCCTTAATGCATTTACATAAGTTTTTTCATTATTGCTAATTTTTAGTATTTTTGTTATTTGAAGCTTTTCTATTTTATGTACTTTTATTAGTTTCCTTGTGATATATTCTTTGTATGATATATTATTCTTTTTTTCATTTTCTTCTATTATAGAATTCTTTATCTTATCTATATCTTTTATACCTTTAGGTATAACATCTGCAATTGATTCATCTGCAGATGAGCTTTTGGGTTTTATTTTATTCTTTTTTATAGTATTGTCAATTTCTTTAGAAAAATCAGATACTATTTTTTTATCTTTTAAATATTCTTTAATTTCTTCATTAATTGCTTCTTGTATAACTTTAAAACGGTGTTTCCAAAGATTTTTATTTTGTATATAAAATGCAAAGCTTCCATTATCTTTGCCTAAATGCTTAAGTTTTGTTGTTATTAATAGTGCTTGATTTAAAAATGATATGTCATATTCTAATGTTCTGATTGATGTTTTTTGATTATCTTTTGCAAGACATTTGTTAACTATATTGTATATTTCTATTGTAGAATATGTTTTAAGTTTGTTAGATTTATAGTATTCTTTGTTTTTAAGTTCAATTGCCCAACATACTTTGAGTATCCTTTTGTATATGGTCTTTTTTTTAGTTAGATATGATTTTAGTCTTGATTGTTTTAGTTCTATTAAATTAGAGTTGGTGTTTTTTTGGTTGTGCTTTATAAGCTCTTCTAATGTTATGAGATTATTAAAATTTTTATTGACATTATTTCTTATTTTTATTATCATTATCTTATCCTGGCTTCTGAAGTGAAATTTGTTGTAGTTTCAGAAGCTTTTCCAATTATTTGGCTTGCACTTTAGATTTTTGCTGTATTACAAGCAAAATAATTAGCTTTTTACTATAGTTTATAACAATGCTTTTGAAATGTCAATATGATAGATTATAAGATATGACCCATGTGTTTGGAAACAATTTGTATTTCATGTTTTGTAGATTTTCGATTCATTATTTTTTTTGCTTGTTCAATTCTTAATTGAATTGTTTCTTTCATGCTATTTGTTATAGGTTTAGGTCTTCTAAAGTCCATTAAAAAGTATGTACAAAAATCTTCTAAAAGGTAAGGACGGTTGTCTACATGGATTGCGCATTTTAAAATTTTTGATTTTTTAGATATAGTATTTTTGCTAATTGAAAGATTATAAGAATCTTCTAATATATTTTGGAATTCTTTTAAAGAATAAAGTCTTACACCGTTAATACTTAACATACATACCTCATTAATTTCATTTTATTATATATTGTGTGCTAGTTTCAAGGAGGTATGTTATATGTTGAATACTTTTGATAAAGTGTTTATTGAGAGTTGTTAGATACTGTAGTTGGAGATTATTACAACAATTTATCTGACCAAAAAATTCACAATAATGTGATATTTTTAAGAAATGGATTTATGTTTGGGGTTTGGTTTAAGTATTTTTTTTCAATTTTATCCTCTAGTAAAGTGATATCAATTTTGATATAGCTATTTTCTTGTATAATATTGATGTCATTTAATACAAAGTCTAAGTTATTTGAGTTTAAATTTTTATTCAAAAAATTTGTTTTTTCCAAGAAGATTAATCTTATTTTGCCCCCCAATCCGTTTTCATTTTCGATAAAAGATCTTAACGTTTTTAGAATTTTCTGTTTGTTATTGATAGTTTTTATTTGATTTGAATTTGTTAAGATTAGTTCTTCGTAAATTTTTGTGCTTAGATTTAGTAACATCCTGTTTGTTGTTTTAATGTTTACATTGAAATTTTCACTAGTTTTTATATCGGCGTTATTAATAATTTTGATATTTGAATAGCTGATTTTTGTTAAGGAAGGAAGTTCAATAATCTTATTGATACCTTTTAAGAGTAAATTAACTTTTTGGTTGTTTGCTTTGTTTTCAAAAAGGTAAGTATTGTTATTTTTTATAATAGGAATAAATGTATTTTCTATATTTTCTTTTCTATAAATAGAACCAATTATTTTAAGTTCTATTTGGTAAATTTCATCTTTATTGCTTGTTTTTAAATCAATTGTATAAACTTTTACTGTCACCATATCGTAAACTATTTTAAGTTTTTCTTCACTTACATAGTTAATATAAAATTCAAGTTTTCCTTTTAGAATGTCTGTTGGTAATTTAGAAAATTCATTTGACCTTAATTTTAAGCTAATAATACCACCTTTAAATGTTTTGAGTGTTATATTCTCTTTTGAGTTTGTTTTTATAATTTTTTCAAAATTAAGCTCGAATTTAAAAGCTATGGGATTGACAATGAATATTTTTTTGTTTTTTACAAAGTAAGTATTAATAATTGACCTTGGGTCAGTATACACGATTTCTCCTATAGATGCACTTTGAAATTTATATAATAAATTGGGATTAGACATAGTCTAATCTTTTAAATTGGTTTTTGTTAGAACAACACCTAATAATAATAGCTTTTTAATTTTAATTCAAGCTGTAAAATTAGAATGTTTTTATTTAAATGTATTATACTATTTAATTTTCCGATTTTGAGAAATTTTTTAAAAATAAATATAAGATAAAATAAAGGGGATTTTAATGAATGCAAATTTTGTTGTAAAAAATTTTATTTTGGTATTTTTTTTAATTTCTTGTCAAACTTATCAAATAGCTTATGATAGGTTTTCTCAAGTATTAGATTCACAATATGATGTTGGGGTAAATTATTCTAGAGATGGAATATTTAAGTCTGTAATTTCTATTAAATATGATAAGGTAAAAAACAAAAGGGAATATTTTATTTTGGTTAAAGTTGAAGCTAGAAATTCTAGTCAAATAAAGCTTGAAAAGATAATCACAGATACTAGATTTGAGTCTAAAGGAGAGTTGGTTTCAGAGAACAGTAAACGTGTTGTTTATTATAACGATTTTTATGATTCATATTTTCCTTATGATTATACAACAGTGATTACTGAAAAAAATATTAAGGTAGAAATTTATAAATTTAATATTTCAGAAAGCGAATTTATGAAATTTGTTGCTTTGGGTAATGATAATATAGCGGCATTTAGAATTTATGCGTTTAGGAATGATGTTGTTGTAAGTTTTAGTAAGATCTCGTTTAAAAAGTTTTTGGATGATTTTAATTTAAAAGCTAAAGAACTTGGTTCTAGTTGACTTAAGTTTGAGTAGTTTTTAAGCCCAAGTGAAATGATTATTTGCCAGTAAGGAGTAAATTAAGAGCATTTAGTATAAACAAGTTTTTTGATATTAATTTGTGATAATATCGATTTTAAAATTGTTTTTATATTATCTATTGTATTAATCCTTTGAAAGGTTGATGAATTCTAGTATGGCTTTTTCATTTCTCAATAAGAATAGACCTTCTCTTATTCCATTGTGGAACTCTTCAAAGGAAATTAAAATTGTTTTTAAATTTTTATCTTTATTATCTATACTATCATAGTAAAAAATAAAGTAAGGCCTTCCGGTATTATCTTTGAAGCCTAGAAAATTTACAAATATTGCTGTTTCTTGAAAATCTGTTTTTAAATTGTATGAGAGACCGTTTTTGTATAAAAAAATTCCATTACCTTCAAGGTTTTTAATTTCTAGATTATTGATTGTGTTTTTAATTTGGGTAAAGCTTTCAATTGCTTTTAAAATATATTTTATCGATGAAAATTTGGTATAATATGTGCGGTTATTGATTTGAAATTCCAAAAAGATACCACATTCATTTCCGGCTCTAATTACATCTTCCTCATTTTTAATAGAAGCTGCAATTTTTTTGTCAACAACAAGATTGATTTTGAATGTGGAAACATGGTTTAAGGTTTTTACATTATCAATTGCTAAATTTTCTGTTAGATAGACTTTATAATTAATAAATATTCCTTTTATATTTTTAATTTTAGTTTGTTTAAATTCATAGTTTGTGTTCTGCGCATATATTGCTAAATTTTGAATCAAAAAAATTAAGAATATAAAAGTTTTGCTTTTCATTGTGTACTTATTATATAATAACAGTCTTGAATAATTTTAGTAAACTGTTTTTATCTATTAAGTCTGAAATTTATAAAAATTTTAGAGATATAGGTAGTTTTTATTGATTTTTTATAGAAAATCTCTTTCTTTATTTTATATAGACTTGTGTTAGATATTTAAATTATTAACCAAAGTAAGTTAAAAAGCTTGTATTTGTTTAAGAAGAGCTTTATGTCAAATGGTTTAATTGATTTTTGGTTTTCTCTATAAAAAGAAAACCTCTTATCTTTAAGAGGTTCATTTAAAAGAATGTATGGTATGAAGTAAATATTGATAATAAATTCTTTTAATTTTAAAAAAGGAGAATATTTAATACTCAATTATTAGTTCAATAATTGAGTATTACCATGTATTTTGAAAATTTTTTTAAAGAATTCTTTTTTGCATAAAAAATCAAATATTATTCAAGCTGAAATTTTATTTATCGTTTTAAGCTTGGTTAAAGCTTAGACATCTCATTGAAATTTTGTATCTTATATTCACTTAATAGAAATTAAATTTTTAGTTAATTTATGCTTTTTAGATTTTCATTTTTTCTATTTGCTATAAACTTATTGCTTTAGGCACCTAATGTTTTAATTTTTAGTAAAAAAAGAAGTCCCTACCCCTAATCTTATTTGGAGAGGATTAATAGGGGTGTCGGGGACTGTTGGTAGATCGTTTTCTACCTTATATATATAATATTTTATTTTTTTAATTTTGTAAATATTATTTAATTATAATAAATAAATTTGATGTTTTTGAGCAGAATGTTAAATTTCTACTTCTTTTCTACGATTTCCTTTTAATTTTTTAGCTGTGCTTTTTGGCTTAGCGTGATGTTGTTGTGATTGACTTTCAATTTTATTGATGGCTTTTAAGAGCTTTATTTGTCCTTTGTTGAATGTTTTTTCTTCGTTGTTAATTAAAGGGTTTAATTTTTGATTCATTGTTTGAATCTCTTTAATCTCTGCTTCAGTTGGTTCATAATCTATCCATTTTTTATCTACCCAACCTTTTTCCCATTCATAGTAGCTTTCATTGAAGTTAGTTTTGTGTTTTTCGTCGAAATGTCTTGCTAGTGCAGCAATTATTTTTGTTCCATATTTAAGCATTTTTTCTGTTTCTGTTTTTGTAATAAATGTGTCGTAATCGTAATTTTCCCCAGTTTGCATATTAACAACGTCAACTATAAGTTTAAAAGTATTTATGCAGTTCATTGCAATATTAGTGGATGAGAAGTTAGGATCACTAAGGGCTTTAATATTAAGTTCATATTTTTTCTTTAGACTTATGGGAATTTTGAAAAAATCTATTATAAAGCCATTTATTTTTGCTCTATAATTAGCTTCATATTGAGAATTCCCAAAAAAAGTTTCTTTTATGCCCCCAATTGTATATTCATTATAGTTTTTTGTTATTTCTTTTTGCATTTTTATCCTTTAAAAACATATTATTATAATTTATATACTACAATATAGTATTGTATATCAATTAATATGTAATATCAATTTGTACACAATACAAATAAAAAAAATATTTGTATTTTTGTTTTTTTTCTAAATTGTTGTAGATTTTAACTTATCTTTAACCTTTAACCATTTATAAAAAGTTCTTAAGAGAGAAATTTCTTAGGACTTTTTATTTATTTAATTTCTGTGTAAAGATTTTATTAATGAATTTTTGCTATTAAAATAATCAAAGCTTTTATTTTTAATAGTTTTAGAAACCATATCAGATCTCTTATGTATTGAGATAATTAATATATGATATAAAATAATTAATATATGATATAAAATAATTAATATATGATATAAAATAATTAATATATGATATAAAATAATTAATATATAATATAAAATAATTAATATATAATATAAAATAATTAATATATAATATAATGTAAAGGAAGTTTGCATGAAAAAAATAGCGTTTCATATTCAAAAAGGTGGTGTTGGCAAAACTACCTTAAGTGGTAATATAGCAAGCTATTTATCTAAAACAAAAAAAGTTGCATTAGTTGATTGTGATATACAGCAAGGAAGTTCTTCTACATGGTTTCTTAATCATGAAATTCTTAGGTTAGATATTAAAGATTGTCTTTTAAAGAAGGTAGATATAGATCAAGTATTAAAACAAATACAAAAAAATTTTTATATTTTGCCATGTGTGCCGAGTGGAACTTTTAGAAGAGATGTGCAACATGAATTGCAAGATTTTCCATATTTGATAGATGATTTTTGCTTGGAACTAGAAAAATTGGGATTTGAAATTGCCATTTTCGATTTATCTCCCAGTTTTGAGCTTTGGGAACGAAGAATTATTCTTGCAATGTGTGAAGTTGTTACTCCATTGACCCCAGAATTTTTAAGTCTTGAAGGAATTAATATTTTTAAGGAAGAATTTGATTCTTTATTGAAATCTTATAGAAAAAAGGTTAAACATGAGAAGATTATTTGCAATATGCTTAATAAAAGTTTTAAGAGACATAATATACATTTAAGGCAATTTAAAACTTTTGGATATGATCTTTATGAGATTGGACAAGATGCTAAAATAGCAGAATCTCAGTTATATAAAAAGTCGATTTTTGATTACTATCCTGAGAGTAAGTCTATCTTGGGACTTTCAAGATTGGGGGATGCTTTATGCCTATAAGCAAAGAGGTTGATTTAGAAGAAATTATTAAACAAAATGTTAGCAAATCTAAATTTGCTTTTCGTGGTGACAATGATGTTGTTTGTAATAATATCCCAAATATTAAGCCTGGTAGATCAAAGATGATGATCAAGCAAATAAGTGTAGGATTGAAATATGAATATTGGGTTGAATTTTATTCTATTTTAGATAAAAAGGGATTAACAGCTTCTGGTTTTATAAGAACTTTAATTATGGAATATATAGAAACTTCTAAGAAATAATACTTCTTTAGAAGTTGATTAATATTTAATGTTGTAATGCGTAAATTAAGGTTTGCTAAGAAGAAAATGTCTAATTATTGATAATATTTGGCATATTTATTATTTTAAGTTTTAACTTATTTTTAAGCTTTTATTTTAAGATAAGGAAAGGTCTTTTAAAAAGAGAAGTGTTTTGAAAAAAATAACAAAGAATTATTTATCTATAATTTCTATTAAATTTAAGTATAGATGAATTTGTAAAGTGAATTAAATACAACATAATTTTTTAAAAAATAATGAGCGCTAATAGAGGATAATAAAAAGCTAAAGAAAACTATAAAAAACAAAAAGGCTTATTAATAGAGCTGAATTTAAATTAAAATTTACTAAATTACATAAGAAAATTTTAAATCAAAGAAAAGACTTTTTAAATAAATCACATCTTATTGCTTTTAGCTAATATAAAAACATAGTAATGGAAAATTTATCAATTAAAGGCGTGCAAAAAGGAATGTCTGGGGAAAAAGTATTAATGATTTAGCATTGTATGAATTTGTAAGATAATTAGCATGTAAATCAGAGTGATATTGATACTATTTACATAAATTATATAGATATTTTTTATTAAGTTTAAGTAAATTATGTTATGTAGTAATTGTGATATTAAAAATACAATTTTAAAGTTAAGTGATATTATTTGGATTTCCAATTGCAGCAATACTTATATGATAGAGGTGTAAATACACTACTCTAAATCGTAATGCTTATTTTTACAAAGAAATAAAAACTAGGATATGAACTGCCTAAAGTAAAGCTTGTAAGATTATTTTCTGGTGGATGATTGTTTTTGAAAATAATTTAAAAAGTTATCATAAAATGAATCAAGAAGTTATTTATATAATCTTTGATTATATAAATAACGATGCAATTATTGGTTTGTAATTAAATAGCTTTAATTACAATTACTATACTAATTGTAATTAAAGCTATTGATATTAATATAAATAAATAAAACTTATTTCTAATAATTAATAAATAAAAAATTAATTTTAACATTTCTAGTAATAAGAAAAAGATATAAAAACATTTTTTACAAAATCTGATTAATTTTGTAAAAAATGTTTTTAGTTGCATGAGGAAATATACTATACACATAGTTAAGCATGAATACACTATTATTGCTGTCATAAAAATTTGAATTCTCCCTTAATTTCTAATAGATTTCAATCTATCTCAATTCTTTAAAAATTCCATTTTTGTTTATCGATAGTTTTGTATTATTTTTATGCATTTATTAAGCATATATTAGAATGTTAATATTTAAGAGTGATTTTTAACGTTGGTTTAGCTGTGTTATTTTTTGAAAAGCTTCCACCCAAAAATTTTTCTTGTTTCCTTTTTTTTATTTTTTTTACTTAATTTGTCACATTTAACATTTATTCTTTTTTCTCTAGGTTTTGAATTGAAAATAAAAAGTATATTATCTATATAATCTTTATTCAATGTTTTAAATAAGCCATATTGATCTAGATCTAAGACATAGTTAGGATTAGTTTTTTTTAAAATTTTAAAATAATAGGATTTACTAGGCAATATTATTGGATTTTTATATATTTTTATTGCAAACTCTTCAAATGTTATAGCATTTTTAACCAATTCTAATAGATTATACTTGGGGAAATGTTTGTTGAGATTATAGTCTGTTAAAAAGCTTGGTGTTGTAAAATATTTTAAAATTTGTTCTTTAGGATATAAATTAATACTTTTTTTTCCATATTTTTTGAAAGCTTTTATATTTTGTGATGGTTTATAGGGAATAATTTTTCCTTGTTTTTCTAATCTAAGCAGTTTTATATAAATGGTATTTTTTTTTATGCTTTTATTTTGCATGATTTGTATTTCTTTTAAAGTAAAATATTCTTGATTTTTATCATCAATAAACATTGTTATATCCTTCATATTTGTATGTAGTTTACTATAAGTAAGCTCAGGTGTCAAATAAAGCGCAAAGGCCACTATTTTTTTAAATTTTTAA
>NC_012185.1 GCF_000170955.2 Borreliella valaisiana VS116
CTAAAAAGGAGAAATAAAAAAATATACTTTTCTAAAGTAAGCGTTTACATGTGTAACTTGTTTATTTATATTCTTTTCTCTTAAAGAGTTCTTAAATTATTATGTATGTCTTTTATATAGCCAATAAACTTGCTAAATCACCAATTTTAAGTTAAGATGATATTCTCATACTTTTTATTAAGGAGACTATATGAAAAAAATATCAAGTGCAATTTTTACAATAGTTTTTCTTGTTTTTATCAATTGTAAAAGCGATACTAGAAAAGCTATTAATTCAATCCAAACCCCAAAATTTACCTCCTTTGATGGGTTGATTGATGGCTTTCCAAGCCTTAACCCAAACCCAAAAAAATCTGAGGTAAAAAATTATTTTAATAGCATGGCTAAAACATTAAATAAAGCCAAAGATAAATTTGCTAAATTAATTAGTGAAGAAAGTGTTAAGACAACAGAAGGAAAGAATACTAATACAGCCAAAGAAGATAATAGCACAGTAAACCCTGTTGATGATGAAATAAGTAAAATTAACGATATGATAGGGAAAATGATAAATGCTGCTAATACTATTGTGGAGACTGTAGCCGAAACTGCAACTGAAGCTATGGGAGAAGTTGTCGAGGTTAAGAGTAGTGGTAATGTAGCAACCAAAGCCGATGTAAAAAGTGTTGTCGAGATTGCTAAAGGAATAAAGAAAATTGTTGAGGCGGCCGGTATTGCTGATGAATTAAAAGCTGAAGGCGATAAAGCTACAAAGTCAAGCATCGACAGTAACAATAAGGAAGCGGGTAAGATGTTCTCTGGAAAACAGGGTGATCCGGGTGGTAAAGTTTTTGATGACAATGTTCCACCTGGTGAGATTGGAGGTGGAGCTAATCCAGAGGATATTAAGAAGGCTGCTGAGGCTGTTAAAAATGCTAGTGGGGAGCAGATATTAGGAGCCATTATTGCTGCTGCTAAGGCTATTGAAAGTGGTGGTGAGGCGCCAGAGGGAAAGAATGCTGATAACGCTACAAATCCGATTGAAGCTGCCATTGGGGGAGATGACAATTCAGATGCTACTGCATTCACGGGCAATATGGAAAAAGATACTCAGATTGCTGCTGCTATTGTTTTAAGGGGAATGGCTAAAGACGGAAAGTTTGCTGTGAAAATGGGTCGAAAACCAAGTGGTGATGGTGATACTATCAGAGCTCTTGTTAAAAATGCTGCCAATAAAACTGTTGATGCTTTATCTCAGTTGGTACTAAAAGCTATTAATGAAAGCTTAACAAAAATAGCTAAGACTATTAAGGCTAAAGGAGAAGCAGTAAACTCGGCAGTCAATTTTAATTCTCCTAGTGTTAAATTTGCAGAAAAGCATCTTGAGAACAAGTAAACTTTTGGTTTTGTAAGTAAATTGAAATTTAGGTTTATTATTGGATCAAGATTTAGGCAGTTTATTATTACTAACTTTTGTGTATAGTTTAGGACTATCAACTATGCTTTTCATAATTAATTATTATATATATAGTGCTATATAAAATAGCACTATATCTCCTTCTTTTAAATTAGCAACGCTTTATTAGATCTTTTCGATTAACAGTTAAATACCTTATTAACATTTACTATATTTCTAGTCTAGAAGGTAAGGTGACACTATAAATAAAAGTCTAACATTAAATAATTATAAATTAATAATATTTA
Organism: Borreliella valaisiana VS116; assembly: GCF_000170955.2. Lineage (NCBI taxonomy): Bacteria > Pseudomonadati > Spirochaetota > Spirochaetia > Spirochaetales > Borreliaceae > Borreliella > Borreliella valaisiana. The sequence goes on from NC_012185.1 coordinate 1,684, forward strand.
TCAAAAAATATTCCACCTATAATTTCTATTAAATTTGGGTGAGGATGAATTTATAAAATAAATTAAAATATAATACAATAGGGCTAAATTTAGATTAATAGTTGCTAAGCTACATAAAAAAATCTCAAATCAAAGAAAATACTTTTTGCATAAATTAGATGTGGCTAAACTTTTATATATTTAAATAACAACTAGTAAAACATTTTATTAATTGTTATTTTTTGCAAATTATTATGAATACAAAAACGTTAACTGCTAGAATTTGTTATTGAAAAAGTAAAATAATTCTCCACTCACAATTTAATTATAATCGCTTCTAAATTTAGATAGAAATGATTTTACACGACAATAATGTTAATAAATTAAAACACCTTCGGCCACTTTCTACATTAGTAGATCATTTATCTTAATCTTATAATTAATTAGTACTACATATATCAAAAATATCAAATGGCAATACTCACAACAATTGCATGTTCCTTGTATTTATGCTTGCAAATAATGTTTGAAAAAGACTTGCTATAATAAAAATAAACATTTTTATTATAGTCTGCAACATCACTATTTATATAATTAAAATCACTATTCTTAATCTCTAAAAGCTTTACAATCACACCACTATTAACAAATTATCTATCAATTATTAAGCTCTACTAAAGTTTATGACTTTACCCATTTTTTTAAAAAAACTATATTTGTCAACATCATTGGCATTATTGATTTTTATGTAAAACAGCAATATTATCACCTAATTCTTTAATAAACTCTCTAAATCATAAACTTCTTAAATCTTTGATCTTAAGTATATATAAAATTCCTTTAAAGGACATGCTCACTTTAAAATATTAAGCGCTCGTCTAGCTATTAACTCTTCAAACACATTAAACCAATCAAAATATTGTCCACCTTGCTGCACCATATTTATTAAGCTTGTTGATTTACAAACTAAAATCTATTACAATCAAACTTAAAAACATTTTATATTACTTATTTTTGACAATCTCTTTTCTATTTTATTAAATTTACTTTTTTCTTTGATAATATTGAATCACATCCAATAAAATTTTATTACTTGATAAACAACATTTTAGGATCCCTATTTAATTTTTTATTTTTATCTATATTTTCAATTTGATATTATTTTTTAATTGCGTAATTAATTGTTCAAATTCTGTTTTGATTTGATTCTTATTACTTTGATCAAGAATATAATTTAAATTATTTTCTGAAATTCTTTTGCTAATTTTTAAAATTAATGCTTTTTTGACCCATATCCTCCCCTATTTCCAATAAGTCCGGTGTGCCGAACTTATTAAAGTTGTCAATTCTTACAATTTTCCTAAAAAAGTTTCAAATGGTTTTTAATTTTTTTTAAAAAGATTGTATTAAAAAAAATTAAATTTTTCGTCGCTCCTTATTCTTTTATTTAAATCTTTCCTTTCGCTTATAAATCCTAAAACTCATTTTTAATACTTATTATTTCCATTAATTTTACTTGTGGATAGTATTTTTTAAACCTTGTTATAAAAATAAACACTGGTATTCCAGCTACTTCTTTTATAAATCTTTTTAATGTTTCAAATCCTTCAACAACCCATTTTTCTGCCGTCATTAAAAATATTACATAATGACTACTAATTACTAAGTATCAATTCTATATTATTGTCAACACTGATAATGCTTTTATTAAAATCTATACTATCTTTTATAACATTTCCTATATTTATGAGAAATATTAAAATTTTGTGTTTCTAATTCATTATAATAATAACTTTTAGTAGCGACCTAATCATCTGTATAGATTAAAAGTAACTTGCGCTTTTATGACAAATAAATTTAGAAGTATTATTGGTTATACTTTGACCAACGCCACCTTTAAGAATTGCAATTGTTATTATTTGGGATTTTTATATTCATCTTATAAGCATTCTTTATGCTAGATGTTTTTATCATAAAATTCGAATACATGTTTTTCTAATTTTGTAATTATATCAATATATGTTATTTTATAAGAAACACTTGTTTTCCCCTTTTTAAACAAACTAAATAGCCCCTTAAAGTATGAGAAAGTCTCTCTTTCTTTTAAAATCTAAATTCAATGTAATATACTTATAATAATCTATATGATTTTGTAGCTCAATTCATTTTTTCATAAAGTATAAAAAAATGAATTGATTTTAATTCTAAGTTAAGCTATACTACAATTAGTGTAGGAAAATATTTTCATATTGACTACCTATTTATTTTTGATCATCTTATGAGAGGCAAGCAGGGCTTATATAAGTTCTTTAATAAAAAAATTTATATAAGCCCTGAGCTTTTTATAAAAAAAATAAATTAAGGAATAAAAATATGAAAAATGTGTTTATTAAAACAAATATCAATTTGTATCTAAAAACCATCCAACAAAGCAAATTTGAAATTTTAAAATCTTTTATGAGTTTATAAAAAAAATAAAGGGTATTGGAAAAAATTCTAAAGGATATGGATATAAGTATTATAATTTTAATGGAATGGCAATTGAAGTTAAAAATGTTTATTGATAAGTAAAATTCAGATATTAAATTTACTTAATCTATAACTTTTACTATTATTCAGGGTTAAACAATTTACGTTATTATAACCCAATCTTTATAAACGGTGTTTATTGTACGGCAGTTGTTGTGTTAATGCTTACAAAAAACAACAAAAATAATTCTAAAAATGTAGATTTATTAGATCAATTATTTAGTTATAGGGCTACTTACATAAAAAGGGAAGCTTTAATTGTATACCTTAACATAAAAAGTAAAGTGAATATGATGAATCACTTATTTATAATGAATTATGCAAAGTTAGATCCTTTATTTAGTCGCGCAATACCTGTTAATAAAGATCTAAAAAAAGACTATAATAAAAATCAAAAAAAGATAGGATTTTTATTATAGTGCTTAAAGAGACCATTTAATATAAATTAAATAAACGACCTTAGTAACTAAAGGCAGTATAAATTTAATTATTTAAGCAATAGAGTCTACAATGGAATAGATTTAAGGAAACATTTTTATTCTCTATAAAAATATATTTTTTTAGCTAAGCTAATTTGTTAAACCTATTATTTAAAATTTTTATAATTTATTATTCTGTAAAGAATAGGATGTTATTAATAAGAAAGCTCTTATTTAAAGAATAATATCATAAAAAAACAATACTTGATACTTTTATACTTCTGCTTTGAATTTTCTATTTTCTTTTAACGTTTTTTCAAAACTATTATTTAATTTATTACTTTTACTTATTCATCGAATATAATTTTTTTCTCCACCAAAAACAACATTACTCCTACAAATAAAATCAACTTACAAAACTAAAGAATGATGGGTTTTAAAAAATATGTATTTTATTTCTTTCTTCATTTCGGCATATTGTTGATCAATATTGGTTCCAAACATATCAGCATTATTCTCAATTCTTCTTTCCCTTAGAATACCTAAATATTTGGAGAATATAATTCCACGATACATTAATACAACCAATAAACTTTACCTTTAATTGATTATTCTGCCTATTTGTTATCTTATTAAAGAACTTAAAGTTTAATAAGTTTTATTTAAAAAATCGTTCTAGAACAAATAAACATAATACACAAATGTATAGATCCTTTATCCTTTCTTTAAGAAGTGTATAATAATAAATTATTATATTAATTTATGAAAATTAAATCTTCAAAGAAATTATTTATAAAACTAATTTATAAATAATTTCATCTGCTATTCTTAATTTTTTTGCAATATTACAATTAAAAGAAAAATAACAAAAAGAAGTATAGATAATAAAAATCACTGTGTGATCAATCTTTTTTACTTCATAAAAACCTACTATAAATACTTTAAATACTTTAAAAAAATCCTTTACAACTTTAAAGTTTTTAAATCTTCAAAACAACACATATTAATAATCTATTCATAAATGAAACATACTATTTTTGAAATAAGCAAATTTGGCAAAAATCAATCAAGAATATATAAAATAGATTTTTAAAAGAGCTCAACATGCTATAAAACTTTTGTCAATAAAAATATTATTATGATATTTTCAATAATTAATATTTAATTTTATTAATTAAATATTAATTATTGAAAATAATTGAATATTTAATTATACTAAAGATTAAATGACATTCAAGGAGAATATTTATGAAATATCTTGTAATTATAAATGTATTCTTTTTGCTATTTTTAGCTTGCAACCCAGATTTTGACATTAATAAAAAAAATATCAAGCCTCCATCTAGTAAAAAGACATTAAAACCTAAAACAGAAATGAACTCTAAAAAAGAAGAGGACCTCCCAATTAAAGACACATTAAAGCCTAGCAAAGAAGTAGACCCTAAACAAGAAGAAGACCCAGATAAAAAAATAAAAAATACGCTACTTAATAGTTTAAGAAGCTTGATAGAAGTAGCGAATGCACATAAAGAAAAGTATAAAAAAGTAATGGAAGAAGAGCCTGATGATCAATATGGAATGGATTTCAAATCAATGAGGTGGAGCTCTGGCGATCCAGAACCGATATCCGGCAATTCTAAAAAAGCTAAAATGTATAGAAGACATACTTATACTCTTTTAAGTGCTATTGATACGAAGGACTTAAAAGAATTTTCAGATATTATAACGCTGGCGGGCTTCAAGGTAAATACGTTCAACATCTTTGGCTCTATTGGATATGTTCTTGACATAGTTACTGATCATTTATACCCCAAAAAAGATACTCTAGATAAACTAGATACTTCAGATTTAGAAAAGCTTAAACAATCACTGGAAAAAGTATTATCTATCATAAAAATAGTCTCAGAAGAATCAAAACAACTTTTATTAGATTATCAAAGTGATAAGAATTCTATAAAAACAGATGAGTCTAAGCTTAAATCTTATTTAAATACACTTAACAGTCAAACTAGAAAAAAAGTTACAGAAGCAGAAAATCTACAAAATGTCATATTATCAATACGCTGATCATCAGTCTACATGAATTCATAATAATATTTAAAATTTACATTCACCTAAATTTAAAAGTTTTTGCAATTAAATTATAAATAAAGTATTATTTTATTTATTCGATAAAAATTATTTTTTTAATTAAACTAACATGTTTTTATCTTTTTGACATAATGATTAATAAAGAAAAAAACAAATCTAAAATTTTGTCTTGTGTTTTATAATTAACACATTGAAATACTTAGCCGCCAATTGTTTGTTTTTTTAGTTTGATCTCTATTAGTCCTCAATAGTTATTGTGACTTTTTTTCCTTAAACTCCTTTAACCTCTCTTAAATCTTTTCTAATTTCTTTTTTCTTTTATCTAATATGTCAAATAACTAAAAACCCGATATCCAATGTCTAACTGATTTGTATATCCTCTTTTTATAAGTGAATGCAGAAGCTCTTAGCTGCAAAAAGTTAAAATGTAAAACACAATCTCTGTGGTAATAGACTTTCAAATAGTAAATTTTATGTTATTTTAATATTTTATTCTACACAAAAGCTACTTATCAAATAGCATATAAATGCTTTAAGAATTTTTGATTCTATTATCATAGAGTATATTATTTTATTTTCTATACTAAGTTTTTTTTAAATTATCTCATTTAACATTAAAAACCCCCATATCCTTTTTAAAAATCTTTTCTACATTAATTATTTTTTTTCAATTCTTCATTTTCTTTTTCTTTTTTAAAACTTTAAAGTTGGAATTGCCATTATGAAGTAGAATAAGATCTATTTGCTGCTCACTAAATTCTTTATCTATGAACTCAAATTTTATATTTTCTATTTTGATAAAAAATCAAAGATCAAATTGTTTATAAAACCTTCTTATTATTCTTTTAATTCTTTATATCTTTTTAAAAGTTTATTAAGAAAATCTTTTTGATTTTTAAAAATCTCATCCATCATAAAACTTGTGAACCTAGTATTACTTTTATAAAAGTCATAACTTTCTTGACTTTTAAGCTGAAATCTTAATGGTTTTATTGGATTTTGTTTTGATTTTTTTATTGCTCCGTTTGTTTTACTCTTAATATATCTTATAGAGGCTCTTATTCCATTATTGGTGATAAAGTTTTCTTCTAATAATCCTGTCTCAATCGCATTAGCTAACTTTATATATTCATAAGATTGGGTTTTTGCTAATTTAAAATCTGACAAAAAATTTTTAAAAGATTTATATCCTCCCTCTAAATAGAGTTTTTTGTCGCTTATTTTCTTAAGGATCTTCATAGTATCAATAATATTATATATTTCTGATTTGATATTATTTTTTAATTGCGTAATTAATTGTTCAAATTCTTCTTTTCTTTGATTTTCATTTCTGTGGTCAAGAATATAATTTAAATTATTTTCCGAAATTCTTTTATTAATTTTTAAAGTAATATTTTTTTTATCCATATTTTCTCCTTTATTTTTAATAAGTTCGGCATGCCGAACTTATTAGGTTCATTGATTCTTACGATTTCTCTAAAAAAGTTTCTAATATTTTTTTATATTCAACAATATAATCTTTTGTAAGATCAAATTTTTCATTACAGCCTATTCTTTTATTTAAATCTTCCCTTTCGCTTATATATCCTAAAAATCCATTTTTCATACTTACTATTTCCATTAATTGTTTATGTGTAACATTTTTTTTAAACCTTGTTATAACAATAAACACTGGTATTCCAGCTACTTCTTTTATAAATTTTCTTAATGTTTCAAATCCTTCAACAGCCCATTTTTCTGCCGTCATTGGAGATATTACATAATGACTACTAATTAGGGAACTTTTTAATGTAAAATTTCTTTTAGGATTGGTATCAATTATTACATAATCATATTTTTCTATTATAGAATTTAATTTTGTCTTTAATGAAAATTCAATAGATAGGTGTTTATTTTCATAATAATAATCTCCATTTAATTCATCAACTGTTATATAACTGGGTATCAAGTCTATATTATTATCAACGCTAATAATGCTTTTATTGATATCCATACTATCTTTTATAACATTCCCTATATTGATTTTAGAAACATCAAAATTTTGTGTTTCTAATTCATTATAATAATAACTTGTAGTAGCAGCCTGATCATCCGTATCGATTAAAAGTACTTTATACTTTTGTGATAATAAATTTGTAAGTATTATTGATGTTGTACTTTTACCAACACCGCCTTTTAGACTTGCAATTGTTATTATTTTTGGTTTTTTTTATCCATTTTACAAGTATTCCTTTTTCCGGGTATTTTTTACCATAAAATTCGTATACATGCTTTTCTAATTTTGTGAACATATTAATACATGCTATATTATAACTTGTGTTTGATTTTTCTTTTTTCAATAAACGAAATAATCCCTTAAAGTAGCAAAAAACACTTCCTTTTTTAAATCTAAATTCTATATAGTGTGCTTTTGACAATCCATATGATTTTGTAATTCCGTTTATTTCATATTTTACAAAAATGTTTTTTATTGGCTTTCTATATCCATAGTAAATACCTAAGAATTTATCCCCTTCTTTTATAGAATAAAGTCTAACTTCTTCGACTTTCATTTGATTGAATAAAGTTCTTAATGATATACGACATTCATTTCTTTTTTTATCAATTCCAAGTTTGTAAATATCCATCATTATTTTTGTATGATACATTGTTTTATCATTGTCTTTTTCAATCTTAATAAAACGATTTTTGTTTTTGCATTTAATTCTTGCTTTTTCTATTTGTATAGAGTTAAGAACACTTTTCATGTTTAATCCTTATATAACATCTTTGTTTAATGCTTTTTCGTTTAGAAGATTTTTTTCTTTTTTTATTGTTTCTAATAATTCATAGTAATAAGTACTAAATACATTATTGTATTTTAAGTTTTTTAAATCCCCTCTAATTAATGAAGCATAAGCAAAAAAGCCTTTATTTTCATCTTTAAAATTATAATTATCTAACCTTTTTCTAAATAAGATTTTATTTAGAAAAAGATTTTTAGATTTTGTATAACTTTCTTTTATCCTTGCTTCTGTATATTTATCCACGTACGAGTTTAAACTAAAACCCAATACAAAATAAAAAATAACAATAAACTTATTTTTTTCACATCACACTCCTTAGCTTTATTATTTGCCACTCAATCTTCACTGCTTGCATAATTTTTGCAAAAACTTATAAGTGCAAAACATCACAAATAATAAACATTTTTTTATTGATGATTATTCTCTCCTAGACTTCAAACATAAATCAAAGTCCTATATTTATAATTTCAAATAAGGAGAGAACCCGGTTTCACAAATTTAAGAAAATAAGGATGTTAAAGCAAGATGCCGACATTATATTTTTACAACAAGAGAGTGAGGAATATAAAGAAAATAATAATACTTAAGTGATGGTGCGGCCAAATTAAATGCGATAGTTACTAAAAATAAAAATGGGGCTACTGGTACTACAACTATAGATTTTATCCCTAAATTTACTAAATTAATATATATATATCTGGATTTAAGTTAATAAACTTTTATAAGACATTAATAGAAAGTGTATCTGATTTACTTTAAAAAATATAAATTTTAAAATATGCTTAAATTGGTTTGTGCTTTGCTATGTAATTAAAATGCAGCAAAACTATTTTTTATACTTCTAGCAACTTGTTATAAAACTATTATTAGAATTTCAAGTGTTCAAGAGCAAGTATACTATAGTACGACTCAAAAATGCAACTTACTAAAAATAAAAGGAATCTTATTCCGCAACATAGTAATCAAGCAAATATAGTCAACAAAAATAATCTCAGCATTGCCATTTTTTTTCATTCTCCTAGCTTGAGCTTTTAATTAACATATATCTGTGCTGAATGTCTTGCGTGTGTTTCGTAAATAGACAAATTATTAAGCTTAGAAAGTGATTCAATGTAAGTAACAAGCTAATTTTCATCTATCAAGCAGGGAAGCTATTAAGCCATGATATTTAAACATCGACATTAAGTAATATAAGTCTCTTTGTAATAGACTTGCTTAAAATTTTAAGTGTAAAAGATACAACACTTCGATATTTTGTTTTAAGGCATAGGTTATTTGCTATAGAGAGCGAAAGAATTTTTACTAACACTGGGCCACGTTCCGATTATATTACATATATTACAAAAAAATCTAATTTATTAAACTCTTGTATAATCCTATCAAGCCCCCTTAACCTACTTTTTATACAATCATTTTTTTTATAAAATTTTCATTTTAAATCTAATGATCAATATCTTTTAAAATATCACCTAAATGTACTAAATTTTTATTGTTACAATTTAATTCATATGATTCAACGTGGTGCAAATCTTAGTAAAAATACTTCTTTATAAATAGATAAAAATGATCCTGAAAATTTTTCTAATTCGCTTTGTTTAAATATTTCTAGCTTAGCAAAGCAAAAAGCTAATAAAAGCTAAAACTAGATGTAGAAGATGAATTTTTAAAAGAAAAAAATAAAAATAATCTTATTTTAGCTAGTCTTTATTCATTACCTAAAGAGATTGTGATATTTTACTTATTAACTTTAAGGCATTAAAAAACAAAAAGAAAAAAATTCTATTTCCAATTTAGTAAAAGAATATGAAAATTATTTAAGAGCAAATTTGAATTAATAATTTAAGTTTAATTTATTAAGTTAACAACTAAGTCAATAAATTAATTATTTTCAATCTATTTTCCAAATAATCTTATCCTTATTTAAAACCTTAAAAATAATAAAATGCGGCTTTAACTATTGCTCATTTAATGTTGCCATACCTTTTAAGGCCAAAACTCACTTCTTTTTCAACAAATCTATATCTAAACAACGACTACAAAAAAGTATTCTTAGCCAATCAAAGTATTTAACAAATAAATCAAAAGACAACTACCGGGTTCATGTAATATTAATTTATTTATAGAATGATTTTTATTTAGCTATTACTTAACAGAACAATTCTATAGTGCCTTAAAATGCTCTATAAATCATCTACAACTTCAAAGTTTTTAAATCTTTAAGACAATAATCATTAAAAATCCATTCATAAATAACATATACTGTTATTTATATAAATTTGATAAAAAATACATAAAAATAAATTTTAAAAAAAGCTTAAAATACTACAAAACTTATCACAATAAAAATATTATGATTATTCCAATAATTCAACATTGAACATAATATAATATAATGTAATGTAATGTAATGTAATGTAATGTAATGTAATGTAATGTAATGTAATGTAATATAATATAATATAATATAATATAATATAATATAATATAATATAATTGCAAGCATATTCGTTTTTCTATTTTTAACTGCTTGCAATCTAGATTTTAAAACCAATCAAAAAGATGTGAAGTCTTACTATAGTAAAAAGGGAGTAAAATCCAATAAAAAGAGATTAAAACCTAAAACAGAAGCAAACCAAAATCAAGAAGAAGACCAAACTCAAAAAATAAAAAACACGCTGCTTGATGATTTAAGAAATTTAATAGAAACAGCTAGCGCGAATAGAGAAAATCTATACAAAAAGCGAAAGAAGAACCTGCAGACCAATATGGAATAGCAGCTTTTAAAGAATTGTTTTGAGAACCAGACTCATCAAAAGAAACGGTATCAGATAATACCGAAAGATCTAAAAACTATAGAAAATCAACTTATTATACCTTAAATGATATTAATATTAGCAAATTAAAGACATTATAATGCTGTTTAGACAAACACAAGGCCTATTCAACACTCTTAGAGGATTTGGAGGGAGGAACCCTCTCTCTAGCGAGGATGTGGGCGTCCACTTATATCCTAAAAAAAGATACTTTAGACAAACTAGAGATTTCAAATTTAGAGAAGCTTAAAAATTCGTTTAAAGAATTACTATCTACAAAGGCAACCATCTCAGAAACGTTAAACAAACTTTTATTAGATTATCAAAATGATGAAAATTCTATAAAAACAGATAGCACTAAGCTTGAATCTCATGTAACCACACTTTAAAATCAAATTCTATAAAAAAACAAGAGAACAAAAAAGCTGAAAAGTGACATATTTTAAATACATAACCTTTAAGTTATGTATTTAAATTGTCATAATACAAAAAATTTTATTTATTAAAGAATTCTTAAAATTTCTTGTACAATTTTGGCTGAATTAATAGCGGCTAATTCATAAAATTTGTTATATTCAACTTCATTTTTTTCTTTATTTACAATGTCACATATAGACCTAATAACTATAAAGGGTACATTAAACATATGAGCAATATGCGCTACTGCTGCACCTTCCATTTCAACAGCTATAACATCGTTAAAGTTTCTTATAATTTTGTTTATATAAGTTGAGTCAATAAACTGATCTCCTGTTAATATCAGTCCTGAATATGCATTAAAACCTTCAAGCTTCAATTTAATGACTTTTGCAGCTTTATCAACCAAATTTTTGTTGGCACTAAATTTTTGGGGAAAGTCCATAATTTGCCCAACCTTGTGTCCAAATTTAGTCAAATCAACATCATGATATGCAATCTCCGAAGATATTACTATATCTCCTATTTTAATATCTTTATATTTATCACTAACAACACCCCCAGCAACTCCAGAATTAATTATATGGCTTATTTTGTATTTTGACAAAATATAGCTAGTCCATGAACCCGCATTAACTTTGCCAACCCCACAATTAATAGCTATAACATTTTGATTAGACAACTTTCCTTTTATAATCTTTTTATTAAGGCCATATTCTTTAAACACTATTTCTCGCTTATTAGAAATAAGCTTATTTATCTGTTCGAGCTCGTAGTCCATAGCAGTTACTATCAAAACATTATTGTTTTTAGAAAAAGCAATATGGCTATTTGAAAAAAACAATAAAAAAATAAAAAATTTTGTTAAAAATTTGTTCACAAAATCACACTCCTTATAGTAAAAAAATATTTACAATAAAATTATACAAGATTGACCATTAAATCTAAGCTACTTTAAGCAGAATTTACTAAAAAACAATACTTGAATTAACATTATTGGCATATTTTCTAAATTTGGATCCGAATTGATCCTATCCAGATTTATCAATATTAGAATAGTAACATCCTATAAATTCAATAAAACATAATACTAAACTACTTTTAGTTTATATCAAAAAAATATAAAACCCATAGCAAAAATATATATAATCGGCATTTGAAGTTAAAAATGTAAATTATAATAAGGTTTTACTTGTAAAAACTTATCCTTTATATGTAAAAATATTTAAAATCAACTAAAATAGTATTATAGGTTATAAAGGGAACTTATTATGAAACCATAGCTATCAAATATCTCAAATATAAGTGAAAAATAAATATATGACGAGTTCATTATATTAGGAATGGATCAAATAATCGCAAATGATTTATCCAAAAGATATTATCACAATGAATTTACATATAAAGATTTAGAAAATTTTAAAAAGCAATTTGGTATAAAGTTTGATAATCTTAGATTAAGATTGACGGTGTAGAGAAAAATTTACAAAAGTATATATTCAATTTAAATACTAAGATAGATAATGTAGAGAAAAATTTAAATACTAATACAGATACTGAAGAAAAGAATTTTAAAAAAGATATGTTTAATTTGGCACAAGATATAAAACAAAATCTTAATGAAAAACTAGAAATTCATGGAAAATTTTTATTAGAAAAGCTCAATATGGGCAATAAAATAATAACTATTGTGACAACAGTAGTAGCCCCCATTGCTATATCTAGCATAACAACCATTGTTCTATCACTAATTACTGAGTTCTTAAAATAGAGATCATAAAGAATCCTCGAAATATAATTTATCATTTGCCAATAACACCCTTAAAAACAAAAATTCACTAATAATTATTTATCCAATATTTAGTAGTATTAATTAGTTAATTAAACATTAATAATAAAAAAAGAGAGAAAAATGAGGATTATCAATATATTATTTTGTCTGTTTTTACTCATACTAAGCACCTTAAATTTTTAGGATAATAATACTTTTAAAAACAAAAATATTCAACACGCAAAAAGCAGAAAAGCGGTGTTTTTTAAGCTTATCAATTAATTATTTTAACAGAAATATAAATTAACGAATATAGTCCCCATACTATATCCTACACCACAATTCAATAGATTTTGTTACAAACAATAATATCTCATAATCTTACCAAACTGTTAATCGACAATGGACCTAAAAAATATTTTACACAAAAACACCAAAATCCTCTAATTTAGAAACTAATACTCTCTTTATATTTTAAAATTGTTGATAAACAGTAGACACAAAATCATCAAAATAATTGCACTTCCCACCACAAAAATAAAAAAGACCAAATAAAAATTAGAAAGTGTATCTTTTCTAAAAAAAATTATTACCACTCATTTTATATACCCCCCAAACGTCTTTTAAAAAACTAGCCATTGACATCAATTTACAAACTCAAACACAATAAAGCTAACTCTTTTCATTAAAGCAAAAAAGTTACAAATATATAATGTATAGGTTATTATTTGCACGCAAAACTAAATGTGGCTTGAGCTACTCATAGTAGCTCAAGCTTAACACAAAAGAAAACCCCATTGGATCGGCCGCCGGCTTAAAAAATTTTTTCATCACAACAATACTAAAAATACCGCACCACCAATAAAAAAACAAAAGTTAATAAAACTTTCCATTCATCTCAATAAAACAAACCAATTAAACTGAATTTGAAATTCAACCTAAAATTCAAAAAATTTCGCTAAACTTAACGCCTTGATAAAGCATTAAAAAATTAATAAAAAGTTAATATATTAAAATTGTAAATTCAGCTAGAGCTACTTATAGTAGGTACATTTTTTATATTACAAGCTGCTCGACTTAATGTGTCTAATATATTGATATTCAACTTCACTATTACTAATAATACTATTATTTTTAATAAGCTCACCACGCAAACCATTAAAATATGTCTCTACATTATTCATAAAAGTTTTAATACATTTTTCAACTTCAATTTTATTGATTAAATTCTTTAATGATACTTTTATTGAAGAGTTTTCACTATTAAATTTATCTACTGTCAATTTAAGATTATTAAAATTGGCCTGATTATTGTCATTACCATCATCTACTGATATATTTAACGACTCATCCAATAAATTTATCATTTGTAATCCATTTTCTAAATTAATCTTACCTTTATTATTCGCAAGCTCTTCAATACTTTTTATTTTTTCAAAATGTAAATTAAATAATTTAGATAAAATATTTATAACTTCGGTTAATTTATTTTTTATTAAGCTTAGTATTTTGTTTATTTAGCTCTTTTATGGCAATCAAAGATTCTCTTAATTTAGTCTATTTGTCTTTAATCAATATAAACTCAATGTACTTTGTAAGAGCATACTTTAGTATTATGTTTTCCAATCTGATCACTTTTAAATGTTTAATCTAAATTTTGTTCAATTTTCTTAACTTCAATATAACCCACTATATTTACATTATTTTTAACTAAATAGTCAGGGAATCTAAACCCTTCTTTACTTAGCTTGGATTCGTGCCGAATGCTGATACTTGAATTTTAATTAATTTTATTTAAAGCCATTAAGTAAATTTCTAAATTAGGTCTATCGGCACGCTCAGTTTTTACATCTTTTAAGGATTTTTTAAGATTATCTATATATTCTTTAAATATAGGATCTTTATTATTTTATTTATTTTTATAAGATAAAAGATATATGGCTTAACATTAAGTAAACTATACTTTAATTTTTAAGTACATTTCGTATAAAATAAATCATTTTGGGTTTTACTATTGAAATTTTAATACTTAATCTCACCAATCTGTGTTTAAAATTTCTAGCATTGCTTTTTTAAAAAAATATTCTTTACTACTAATATCATCACTGTAAAAATAAAATTCAACGTATAATTGACTCTTTATATGTTATAGTACTCGTTCTTGTTTTTGATTTAAATTAGAGAGATCTTTAAAATTTAATGATGAAAAGCTTACAAGTGTACCGTAATTAATAGCTTTGAGCATGATATGTAATTGTTGAAGGAATTTTTTCATTTTGTCATTTCCAAGTTGAGCAAATGACTCTTCTACTATACTGTCATCATAATCACAGCTAAGTCCTTGATTAAGCTTATTTTGCAGGTTAAGATCTTTGTTATTTTTCTTTAAATCTTCTAAAAAACTTTTACTTGCTTGCTCTAAATCTTTTGAATATTGCTTATTTTGAACCAAGTCCTTAAAGAATGCGAGAGCTTGTTTTTGATTACTGTCAAGATTACTAATAATATTGTTTTTCTGATCTGAATTTTTGTTTTTATTGAATAAATTGCAGATTACAAGGTTCAATAATAAAAAAATTAGATATTTTTTAATATAACACAATTTTATCTCCTTTTAAATTTCAATAAAAACCGAAATTTATTTCTCTTTATAATAAATACTAAATCAAGTATTTATATAACACATACTTTTAAAGTATTTTGCGTGTTGAGACATTATATAAAAAAGTAAAAATTAAATTAACTGCTTTGTATAAGCTGTATAAGCTGGTTATGCTTTAATAACCTAGAATTTTGTAACTAAATTTACCAAATTTATAAAATAATAATTCCATAGAAGCAATTTTTACTTATTAATTAACTTAAAATATGGGGTTTGTTTTAGAAATAAAAATTTCTATATTTAGAAGACAGAAATGAAAAAATAACGAATTGATATTAGTAATCATAATTATTCATTTTATTGATATTTAAAAAAACAAATTCTTTAAATATAATAAGACTTGTGATAGAAAGGAAACATCAAAGATATTATTTTTATTCGTTATTTTTGTCAGAACTTGCAAGAACATTGCCCCATGCGGTACTAACTATTATTTTAATAAACAAAGGCTTATCACTAAAAAATATTGCTATAGTACAAATTTGCTATATGGCAGCAATTATTATTTTTGAATTTCCATCAGGTATAATATCAGATATTTTTGATAGAAAAACTGTTTACTTAGTATCAATTTTTCTACTAATGATTTCTTATTTTATTATTTTTAAAACTTCTTCATTCGTGCTTCTTTGTATTTCATGGTTTATATATGGGATGTCAGCTGCCATTAACACCGGTACAATCGATATAAGTTTTACTAAACTATACCAAAATAATTCAAAAAAGCTAAAAGCTTTTATATCATTTGTAAAAATACTACTAAGCATTAGCGCTATTTTAGGTGGGTACATTGGAAGTGTACTATATTCGTATATCAATATCAGATTGTATCTTATTTCATTATTAATATATTTAATATCTTCTTTAATTACAATTTTTTTTATACCAAATGATAAAAATATTGATCACAAGCTCAATAAAGAAGATTTAATCTTATATCTTATAAAGTTTAAGAAAAAAATAATAAAATTATTAAAATCTAAAGAACTTTTAGAGTTATTTATTTTAAATAGCGCTATTCAATTTTTTTATCAACCTTTTTATTTATACTGGCAAGCAATTTTTATTGATAAAAATATATCTATTAGTATATTTGGATTCGTATATGTACTATTTCGCTTATCAGATATTGTAGGGGTATGGACATTTAAAAAAATTAAACATTCAAAATATGATATTTATGTTATTTTAACTATAATATTTTTATTATCAAGTTCTATAAAAATAGTTTCACATATTTACATATTTATTACTATCATGATATTTTTAGTAATTTTAATTTCTATTTATTCTAATAATTTGGAATTCTTTTTAAGAAAAAATATAGATTCAAAGGTTTTAGGAACTATAACTTCTATTAATAGTACAATATCTCGTATATTTTCATTTTTAGCGTTAGCTATATGTTCAGTTTTAACTAATTTTACAAGTGCTATAAATACATTTGTTTTATTAATACTTATTTTTTGTACATTATCTATTGCTGTGACATATAAATTTAAAAATAATAGAAAAAGCTGATATATATAATCTAAAAAACCTCAAAAGATGTAAAAACTGAACATATCGATAGGCCTAATTTAGAAATTTACTTAATGGCTTTAAATAAAATTAATTAAAATTCAAGTATCAGCATTCGGCACGAA
The DNA here is from genome assembly GCF_000170955.2 of Borreliella valaisiana VS116. Lineage (NCBI taxonomy): Bacteria > Pseudomonadati > Spirochaetota > Spirochaetia > Spirochaetales > Borreliaceae > Borreliella > Borreliella valaisiana. The sequence continues at coordinate 18,797 of NC_012185.1, forward strand.
TCCAAGCTAAGTAAAGAAGGGTTTAGATTCCCTGACTATTTAGTTAAAACTAATGGAAGTATAGTAGGTTATATTGAAGTTAAGAAAATTGAAAAAACTTAGTTAAATCTGATCTTGAAAAACTAAAATTTACTGTTAATGATACTAAAATAAATAATGCTATGGATGTTTTTATAAATTTTTTAGTGTTATGCCTCAGCAAATTAAAAACATAAAAGAGATTGCTGGTTTTCCTTTATATAGAACAAGGGTAATAAAAGAATTGATAAAAAGAAATTAGAGCTAAGTGCATCTTATTAAAAAAGATGTACTTTGACTGCAACTTATAACGTACTCTAAAAAAATAAGTACAATAATAACTTTTACATCAATGAGTATTCTAACTTAATTGCTCAAACTATTACTTATGGGACTATTCATTGTTAGCTTTAATAATAAAAGTGAGAGGGGGAATAAAAGTCACGGGTTTTATTACTTCCTTTTACCTTCTAAATAGAAACACTTTAAGAAGAAAAATAAAGATGGGAATGTAAAAATAAAATACTGTAGAAGTTAGTGATATTAGGAATGATTTAGAAAAGAAAGATTAAAAAGTTATTTAAAAGAAATTAAAAAATATCTTAAAAATCTTGAAAAGAAAGAGATAATTTTTAAAGCTATAAAACATGGGTTATTGGGTGTAAATTATCCTAAATAATACTTAATTAATTTTTCAATATAAAAAAATCAAGGGGATATTATTAAAACATGCTATAAAAACAACTGCTGCTTTTTAAAAAATACATTTCTGGGTAATTAACATAAAAAAACTATAAAAACTCTTTTTATAAATGCCAATAATTTTTATCAAATCATCTTTTTTACTATATATGTAGTATAAAAGAATTACAAAATGTTACTAATATATACTCTCTATGTTTTTACATTAAAAATAAAAGCTCTTTATTTTTAATGTCTTTATCTTTAAAAAAACACCTACCATGATACATTTTTAAATCTATATATATTATTCTATTCAATTTCTAAAAGTTTTTAGGTTCTCTCTTGCTTTCTTTGAAAATCGCTTCATTAACAATTTGAGTTTGGGCTCTTATTTTAAAGAGATTTGTATTCATTTAATAAAATATATGTTTTTACCAAAAACATTGCTATAAAATGATACAAAAGTTATTGTTAGGTTTGGTTAAGTTTATTTGCCCTTAAATAATTCTCATATCCTTTTATTAAGGACAAAATATAATCTTCTCCTTTTTTATTTTTAATGCCTCAAAATCACTAAGCAAAGTGATATAATCTTCTTTGGTTAATGAATAAAGACTCGCTACAATAAAGTTATTTTCATTTTCTTTTTCTTTTAAAGAATTCATCTTCCGCATCTAAATTTAGTCTTTTATTAACTTATTCTTTATCAAACTCAAAACATTCTAAGTAAAGTAAATGTTTAAAGTTCTCGGGCTCATTTTTAGCTATCAGCAAAGAAGTATTTTTTGAAATATTTAATATTGAATTCACACAATAACAATTTTTAGGAGACAAAGTACTAGTCATAGTTCTCTCATTAATATTGCTTGCAATATCTCTATAGAATATTCTTTCAGTCTGATATTGATTGTCCTTGGTTAATACTTTTTTCAAGTCTTCTTTATCTATCCATAAAAATTTAGAGCTTTCTTTTGCATCTTTATTTTCAAAAAATCTTAAATTAAATTAATAGATATTTGATCCTTAGTAAAGGAATATAAAGTTTTCACTACTATGCTCTTCGAATAATGCCTTATATTTTGCTAACTGTAATCCTTCTTTAAAATAAATATATGCTTCATGTTTAATTCAATTTATTTGTAAACATTGTCTTTATTGTCTTTTAAATCTTTAGTTATTTTTTTACAATATTATCACTACTCTGGATCATAAATTTTGCTTTAAAGCTGGATGTATGGGTTTTTGGTCTTACTAAGTTGGAATATTGCAAATTTAAAACTTGAGTGTACATCTTTAAATCTTTTTTTTGTTTTCAAATTGGTAATGTAATTAAGTTTACAATTACTAAATATATGTTTTCTTAACACCCTAAAACTAAATTCAATCCAAAGACTATACGGAGTTAGATAAGTCAAGTTACCCTCTCATTTTATTAGTTTGAAATTAAACGTAACAAAATATCTGAAAAGATTTGGGTCACCACCACTAAAAAAATCTTTAAAATCATTTTTATAAATGTTGTTAATAGGAATTATACTATTTTTTTCTTCATTGTATTCAATATTTAAAGGATGATTATATTTGCCAAGTATTTCTTGTTTTATTTTATTTTGCTCTTTTATACTTAGTTTTCTGTAACTAGGAATATGTTTTGAAAAAAATTCCGCTTCATTAAACTTGGTTTTCTCCCATGGAGAATTTCCAATTATAATATCAAATCTTCTTGAATATCTGGAAACTCAATTCCATAGTGAAAAAATTTATAGTAGCTACTTAATCTTCTAATTTTCTCTATTTTTTTCTTTATTTTCACTAGAAGTTTTATTGCCCAAAATATTTTCAATTAAACTAATTACAGCTGTAATATCATTACATTATATATTTAAAGATTTGTCAAAAGATAATGAATAAAGTTTAATTAAAGAGAATATTATTCTTAAATTATCTGTATCTTCACTTTTTTCATATTCTTTGTATATGTTTTTAGATTTTTCTATATCTTCTTTATTAACATCCTTTTAAGTACCAATTCTTTACTTATACTATCCTGAACATCATATTCTTCACTTTCTTTAAGAATAGCTCTATATTCTTTATCAAGTTCTTTTTTTACCTCTTTGAATTTATCTAGCTCGTACTATACTTTTTCTGTTAAGTAATCTAGACAAGAAATTAAAAAATGCCCTGACCCACAAGAATTATCAATTATTTTTATATTTAAAGATAAATAGTAGTATCTGCAATTCTTAGATCATATTCAAGTAGAGTTTCGTACAATTTTCCAAAACTTTTAGGGTCTGGCTTTGAATACTCTACAAATTTTTCATCTTTAACATTTTTTTCTTCTAAGAAAAGTATTTTAATTAGTATTTCTTCAAGTTCACTGATACTTAATAAAATTTCATCATTTAAATATTTAACCTTAGCTTCTGTAAAGAATCCTCCATTGAATATGGGAAGCTTTATTGCATCACTTCCTTTGTCAAGTAAACTGAAAATTGTTATTATTTTTTTATATCCTAATTTCTTTTTTGCATTTTCATCATAAAAAAATATATAAAAGATATTGAAAATCTGTATAGCCTGTTTTCTTCTAATATTTTCTTAAATATGTCATTATCTTCAATATATGCAATAAAAAATATTCTCGAAATAAAAAAAATCGATTCTTCAAGTATGATAGCTAAAATATGCTTATTAATTTCTCTCCCCGATACTTTAAATTTTTTGTCATACGATCTCCATACTTTTCCATTTGGAAGTATGCCGTAATGTTTTTGATATTGATTTAGATATCTATATAGCTGATCTTCTGCTGCTTTTGCTTTGTCTTTAGTAAGTATCAAAACTAAATGATGGACACTCAACTTCTACTACAAGTAAGATATCTTCGGACGGAAGCAGTATATTACTTCTGTTGAATTATTATATATTGAAGAAAGTTTATTTTTTACAAGAATAAAAAAGTCTTTTAGCTTATTAATATTTTCTTTTTTTATAAAATCTTTTGATAAGACTTTATAAAGAGATATTTGGATCATTTTTTTATAATGTCATTAATTTTCATTATTTATGCTTACAAAAATCATTTATATTGTTTACAAATCTTTTTTTAGCCCTTCTTAATAATCAGAATGCATTAGCAATATATTTTTCATAATCATGCAAGCAGTAAAGATGTAAAAAATTTTTGTAAAAACTTATAATAGATACAAAAACAACACAAACAATAAACATTTTTTTGTTCATAATTATCATTTCCCAAAATTAAAAAATAAATTAAAGTTCTTCATTTACAATTTTTAGTAGGTGGTAAAGGCAAAAAAACCAATAATCCTAAATATTTGCTAAAACATAAAAATAAACTAAAAAACTATCAAAAAAACAAAAAGATTATATTAATATAATTAATTTAAGAGATATAATAAAACTCTAAATCCTAAGGCTTATTTTTATAAAGAAATAAAAACTAATATAGGAACTATCTAAAGCAAGACCCATAGATTCTGCTCTAATAAATGCCCATTTTTGTAAAACCTAAAAAGCCATCATGAAAAAAAGTAAAAACTATTTCTACAATCATCTTTAATTTAGAAATCATAGTTCATGGGTTGAAATTAATTAAATATTTTGATTATAATAAAGTTATTATTAATAAAAATACACTGAAAATGGAGATTAAAAATGAAATCGGTTATATCTAACAAGAGATACCAAACCTATAAAAACAAACCACTTAGCAAAATCTGCAGACTGAAAAAAATTATTTCAGTTATTATCTACTTAAATAAAGAGTTTGAAAAAAAATGCAGTACTTCAATTAATAAAGAACGCTTTACTTTCGAAAAAGTAAAAGAACTTCAGGTTCATTTTCAAGGAGATATACTTCGCGTACTAAACTCAAATATACATAAAGAAAATAAAAAAGAAACTACAATTAATACTCTAAGACCGGATTTAAGATTTTTAGTTGGACTAAAAGCATTAGAAAGAAGAATATTAACATTTTCAAATAACTTTGGAGGATTTAAAGGAAAGCTTTGTATATACAAAGTGTCACCTATTGCACATAAATTGATTGATGCATATTTTAATAGCACCAAAGCAAACTTAATTAAGAAAGTAAAGGAAGAAAAAGATGCTTTAAAGGAAAAAAAAGGATATTTAAAACCTCAAAATACTACTGAAAATATCACTGTATATAATAAACAATATATAAATATTTATAATAAGAATTCTATAGAAAATTCTTTCAAAGAAAAAATTAAATCAATAATTTACAACACTAAAAAACCAATTAAAACACTAAAAAATACTATATTAAACTATAAGGATTTTAAAAATTATCTAAAATACGATTATGAGGTAAAAGATATTAAAGAATTTTTCTTATCTAAGCTAAAATTTTATAAACATAAAATCCACTTTATGAGAAAAACCGCACCTTATAAAACTGATTTTTACACTCTTGCAGGAGAATTTAAAGATATTTATAATACTAAATGGAAAGCAAATAAAATAAATAGCTTTTCAGGACATGCTGGCATAATAGCCAATAATATTTTAGCCAACATTTTGACAAAAGGATTAAAATTTGAGTAGATTACTTGAAAAACTAAAACAAAAAAAAGCTTCAATAAAGATTGACAATATTTCAATTAAAAAAGACACTTTTAATAAAATAGAAAAACTAGACAGCAAGAAAGTATACTACACAAGAATATTTAAACATTTGGTTAATTTTAAAGTTACTAACAAGAAACAAAGATTTAGGCTTGTCTTTCAAGAATATAATAATAATAAAGATTATTACTTTTTTAATCTTTTTGCATTAGAAGAAAATGATAAATTTTTAGGAATAAAATATGGATGGGATCGCCTTGAAAAACCTTTTTTTCTTAAAAAAGAAGATAATAAAATTTATGTAATAAAAAAACTATATCACATAGAGTTTAGGTTTAAAAAAGGATCTATTAAATCTTACATATTATCTTTGAGGACTTTATTGAGAAAAAAAGAAAAAGAAACAACCGAGTACTATCGATTCACATTAAATCATTTAGAAAAAATGGAGAGCAAAGTATACAAATTTTACAATAAAAAATTACCAGATGGAGGAATTTTAAAAAAATGGATATTAAAAAATCAGATATAATAACAATGGCTTCAATTAAGGGAGGAGTCGGGAAAAGTGCACTTTCTATACTTTTTTCTTATGTATTAAAAGAATTAGGTAAAAAAGTATTATTAATTGACTTAGATCCACAAAATTCTTTAACCTCTTATTTTAATAGGTATATTTCAAATATTGAAAAATATAACTCTTACAGTCTGTTAAAAGGAGATTTCCATTTTAATGAATGTATTTACAAAATTAATGATCATATATCTATAATTCCCTCTCATCCAATTTTAGGAAAATTTAATTCAGAGGCCATTGATTATAAAGAAATTATTTTAGAACACCATTTAAATGAGAATATTCAAAATTATGATTTTGATTATGTTTTATTAGATACTCCCCCTAGTTTAGATTTTCTTTTAAAGAATGCCCTAAATGTTACGGATTATATTGTAATTCCAGTTCAATTAGAAATATGGTCAATAGAAAGTTTTACTATTTTGATTAATGCAGTTAATGATGTTACAAAATTTAGGAAGAAAATATACAATATTTCCATTGTAGAAAACCAGTTTATAAAAAATAGAAAAACGATAAAAGAAGTAGAGGATTTGCTTTATACAGAATATAAAGAATACATTAAAGGCAAGGTTCATTTTTCAAATAGCATAAAGGTTCTTATAAACGAACGAGCAGAACCTTCTGCAAAAGCAATGTATCATAAAGAAATAAAAGATACTTTAAAAAATATTTTTTACTTATAGCTAACAAAAATGTTAGCTATAATATTACTTGTCTGGAGTTGTCCGATATCGGACAGGTAGTTTTTGGTTAAAGATAGGAGAGAAGAATGGAAAAAAAAGAAAATAAAAATCAAGTAACGTTATATAAAAGGATTGAAATCCCTACAGGCAAAGAATTAGATTTAGATAATAATCAAGATGAAGAATTGAAAAATTATAATAAACTAAAAGAACAGTTGAAATTAAATTTGAAGTCCGATATTAATAATAAAATTCAAAGAATGAAAATTCTATATGAAATTAAGCAAAAAGAACTTTATAAATATGATGGTTTCAAAAGTTTTAAACAGTTTATAAAGTCTTATATAATTGCTAGAAGCCAAGCATATATGTATTTGAAAATTTATGAGAAAGTTTTAGAAGGGGCTATTTCTATTGAAAAAGTTAAAGAAATAGGTTTTGTAGCTACATATAAAAACATACTAAAGAACAACTCGTTATATGTATATAAAGAAAAAATGATTGAAGAAAATGTAGGAAAATATGATGATAGTCAAAATATATCTATTAGAATTTTAATAAAAGATAAAGAAGTTTATGATTTTTGTAAAAAAGATACCAAAAGAATATATTTTATTCTAGAGAGGCTAATTAAAGATAAAAAAAATATCTTATCAAGTCTTATTATTGATTATGAAAATCATAGAAAAAATAAAAAGAAAAAAGTGAGCTCTTGATTATTATTATATAATATATTATTATCAAGTTAGGTTAGAGAACTTTTCTCTCTCCGTTTTCAGTAGTAAAATATTTGCCCGTAGGGGCTTTTTTTGTGTCTACTAAATTCAAATGGAACGTTATTTCTAAATTTTCTTTCTAAATAGGAGTATAATAAAAACATTTTAGAAACAAAAGTGAATTAAAATGATATCATAATAAAATGATAATAAAAGATTTAGAGATTGTTAAACTAGAGCCCTAAGGTTTTGCAAGAGATTAAATTAGTATTGTAAAAGACGAAACCAATACTGTAAAAGGAGAAATTAAAAGCTTGAAGACCAAATTCTATAGTAAATTCAAATTTCATAATTGGATGATCGAAATTGTGTTGACCCCTTAAGGTGGAATAGTAAGTATTTTAGTTAATCTATTCTTTTATGTGGTGAATAAATTGGCAAAATAAATAAATAAAGTAAATTACTACTTTTATAATTTTTTTTAAAAAATAGCACCAATATATTTTTATGGATAATTGATATAAATCTTAAGTTATTAATAAATAGTCTTAAGAAGTATTAAATATTTATTTTTCTAGATTTAATTTCTTTTAGAAAATAGCAAATTAATTTTTACTAAAATTTTATGGGAATTGCAGATAGAAAATTTTTAACATAAAAATTGCTGTTTATTATTTTAAATAAGCACAATGAATCGTTTTAATTTTAAGTTTTTGTTTTTACTTATATTATTTGGTTATGGTTTACATCCTTTAGGAGCTGTTGATAAATTTTTAGTGGACATAGAGCATTCGGTTGATTAATTTTGAACATTCTAATAAAAAAAAGATTAGAAATAGAAAAAAAGCAATTAGTAAATGAAGCTAAAGATAGATATTTTACATAAAAATTTGGGGGCAAGTTTAACATTATGCAAAAGAATTCTAGGATAAAATTAAAAGATTACAAAAAATTAGGAAATCCTTAAACCCTATCTCATCAGTATAAGTTTTAGGGTGATTAATATTACTATCTTTTGGTTAACGATAATATTTTGGATCACTTTTTTGATTTATTAATCTTTAAATTATTAAGATGAAATTTATAATTATTCATCTTATACTATTTTGACAATCGTTTTCAACAAAAAATTTTAAATTTATAGTTTCTTTTCCAATAATGTTAAGGATTGATTGAGAAAAATCTAATATCAAAGGACATAAGAATAATATTGAAAGGTATAAAAATGAAATAAAAATATTATATGAAGCCTTAAAGAAAGATTTAACTAATGAAACCGCTATCTCTAAATTTAGGTTTTGAATTCAATAAATTAGAATATAATAATATAATTAAAGAGAATAAAAATTCAGTTGAAATTTGGAAAAAAAGATATTGATGGTTATCATGTAGCATAATGTGTGATGAAATTAAATACAACGAATACAACAAACAAAAATTTAAAGGTTAAATTGATTCATCAGGGGCTCTAAACTTAGTACTTCAAGATATGAAGAATTCAATTTAAGAAAAGAGATTGGAAAATATGTTTATAAAAAAAGAATGAAGAAATAAAGAATTAGTAGAAGAGCTCAAGTTATATAAATATTTTTAAGGAGATATCAAATATTTGTTTTTAAAAAATATTTGATATCTATATTAAATGCATTATAATAATTTTTTTCTAAAAAAGTTGCGCTTTCTAATTTGAAATTGAGTGTGGCTAAACATTGTGTCTTGAGCGACATTAAAAGGGCTTTTATTAATAATTTTAAAAAGTTGGGAAATGGAGTTGATCCGAATTCTTTATTGCCACTATTTTAAAACTATGATGAAAAAGATTTTAAGGGGGGCTTTTTGAGTTTAGGTTCTAATAGATCTAAAGAATTAATTAACTTATTAGGTGAGATTAAAACAAGGCTGGATTATGATTTATTTGAAATTGATTAACAGTTTCAAAAGATAAAGAAATCTCTAGAATTATAATCTAGTTTAAATTTTAGGCAATTCTTTTGTTTTTAGTGTTTCCTTTTGAGGGCAACTTTTTTCTAAATATATATATATAGGTTGCACTATTATTTTATATTAAAAATAATAAAACAATATCAATAATTTTATTATTTCATCGCAATGGTGTTTATTGAATGCTTTTTATATTTTAAGGTTTCAGAGATTTCTTTATCGTATATTTTATATTTTTCGTTAACCTTAAAACTTTATTGATATAGGGTATGCTATATATTATTTATTAATAGTTTTTCTACCTCTTTTAAGATTGATGTTTTGTTAGTATTTATATTCTTTCCATAATATTTTTACAGCCGTTGTAGTTATTATGGATTTATCTAAAGTTAGGTTTGTCTTTATATTTTTTTGTTATAATTGATTTTGATTAGTATATTTTTATATTGTATACTATTTATAGTAATATTTTTTTTGAGGAATAATTTTATTTTTAAAATTGTATTTTTCTTTATTTATAAGTTTGAAAAGTTTTATGTTTGTTTTTTAGCAAGTGAAGATACTTTTATTCTCAACTTCATGAGCAGTAACAAGTCTTTTAATACATTCATAGTAAAGCTTCAGTTCTCTTATTGAACACCCCTTTATTAGATCATTAAGCTCATCCTTTAAAGAACTAATTTTTTCATTAATACCTTTTTCATTTTTTTGTTGCATTGTTTATTTAAAGAGTCAATTTTAAATCTTAAATCGTCTATTTTTGAAAGCATACTAGCAAGCTCAATACTATAATATTGCTTAAGCACGTATAAATTCTAATTCTAAATTGAAGCGCTCTAAATCTAATTCTCCCTTAACTTTTTTTAGCTTTAAATTCAGATTCAAAAGTTTGTGCTACAAGGTGCTCAAAAGTATCTTCACTAATTGTTACTCCAGAATCCTTGTTAACAGACTCTTTACATTTACTCTAGAAACTCCGAGTTTGGCTGCTATTTCTCCATCATTTAAGGATCTTTATCTAAAATATGCAACATAATAATCAAAAGATCGTTTATCTCTTTTCAAAAGAATTCTCCTAAAGTAACGAATTTAACAAATTATTACTCTAAATAGCAAAGCAATTTGATAAATTGTTAACATAAACTGACAACTTCTTTATACATATTAATTAATCACTGATCTGTACTTACAATGTTTAGTAAATGTGAACAAATAAAAAAATAAGACTGGTTATTAGTCTTATTTTTCATAATTTACGCTTATAAAGACTATTAATTTTATTTCGAAATCTTTTTTTAATTAAAACCCTAATCTTTAGGTAAATCAACCAAAATTTGTTTAACTGCACTCACTTTATCTTTAAAATAAGATTCTTTAAACTTATTTCTAGCTTTCTCTCCATATTTCTCAGCACAGTCAATTTTATCGGAATCTAGTTGTATTAAATAATCAAAAATTGAATTTGGAACACCTTATATAAGGTTAGCTATTGGCCATAAACTTATAGTCATAATGTTAGTTATTAATTTAATTTAAATAAGATATACTATAACATCAAGAGCATCCAAAAAAACACTTTTTTCTTTAATTCTAATTTTTTTAACTCCCCTCTAATTTCAATAGCAGCAGCAAAAACATGATTATCTAGTTTTTTATTTATCAAATTAAAATCTTCTTCAGAAAAAGCTCTTTTGGATTTTGCATAATTTTTTTCCATCTCTTTGCTCATAAAAGCATTTAAACTAATACTTAATACAAATAAAACTGTTAATAAACTAATTTTTCTCATATTCCCTACAGATTTATTGTCCAAATTTAAGCAAAATCAACTTAAATAAGAAACTAAGACTAATAACTAGTCTTAGTTTTCATAATTTATGCTTTTAAAAACCATTTTTCATTCTTTTTTAACTTCTCTAGCATCTTCTATGCTATTGTTAAGCTCTTCTTCAATCTTTTTAAGCGAATCATCTATTATTCCTTTAGTCATATCGCTAGTATCAGCACTACCAGAAAAATTTACACTTAAACCTAATTCTTTGGCCTTATTCCAGGCTTGTTGCCCAACTTGTCCCTGACTTTTAACTTGCTGCCCACTAGTTTTTCCAGCTGTAGAATCAACTTTGCCTTTAAGATCTTGAAACTCCTGTTTAGCCTTCTCTAGTTCTTTTTTTCTTTCATCTTTTTTCTTTTTCAAGCTCTCTTTGAGTTCTTTTAATTCTTTTTCAAGTTTTTCTTTCTCTTCTTTTTTATCTTTTAATTTATCCTCTAATTCTTCTCTTATTTTTTTTATTTCCTTTTCATACTCAAGATATGTTTTAATAGGAGTTTTTTTAGAATCCGATTTTTCTACTTTATCCTTTAATTTTTTTATTTTTTTTTCAATCTCTTCTTTTCCTTCTTTTTGACCACCACTTTGTGCCGTTTTTAATATAGGCGTGTTATTGTGGCGACTTGCCGGCAATGTGTTGAGGATGGATCAAATAGCCTGTTATTAGGATCATCACCCTGCATTAATTGCTTTTTAAGCTCCCCAACCAACTCTTCTTTGTTTGTATCTAAAAATCCCTCAACTTGTTCTTTTACGTTTTGTTTTAAATCTTTACCACTTACATAATTCTTGCAAGAAATTATCAGTGCAAAAACAACACAAACAATAAACATTTTTTTATTCATAATTGTTCTCTCCTATACTTTGAACTTCTATTTTAAATTTTTCTTAAGTTCTTCTAATGATATTGCATATATTACATATTCAGTAGTCCTATCTCCTGAGTCTTTAATTCTATCTCCTGAAAATGTAATATATTCAGAACCATTAATTTTTTCTATCTTTGTTATTATCTGTTTATTTTGGATACCCTTTTCAGTACTTTGTTCCCTATATCCATAATACAAATTAGTTTTAAATGTTCCACCTTCAGTCATTGCTTTTACAAAGTTATTAACTTCTGACTCTTCTAATGAAAAGAATTTAGCCGTGTGTCCTCCTCCTTGATCATCATTGTTTAAACCCGTTGCAATGCCATCTTTTTCTTTTTCTATAACCAAAGTTCCTAAATTTATCCAATTACTGCTATTATCTTTATTTTTAATTTTTACAGTAAATTTAGAGAATTTTATTGTATCATCACTTACTTGCTCACTTACCAAACCTTGCTCACTTAGACTACCCTGCTTACTTAACCTACTTGTAAAATTTGCACAAGAGCTTATCAGTACATAAACAACACAAATAATAAACATTTTTTTATTTATATCTTTATTCATAAGTTACTCCATAAATTTCAAAGATAATGCAACATCTAATAATTACAATTTTTTATAACATTTAAATAAATAGTTTTGTTACATTTCAAATTACATAGTAATAAAATTCAAATGTAATTTTAATTAACTCCTAAAAATCTCACCATTACAAATAGCAAACTCATTAAATAAGACTACAAAATGTATACAATTAAATTTCATAGTTTTTGCTATATATCAGCTAAAGTATCATATCTTTCTTAAGTGCCCCCCTTAAAAATCAACACTTCTACTTACTAAGGCCACTCTAAAGCCCATATTTTGCACAATGAGAAAGCCAAAAATTTGACTAAAATTTTTTGTTTTTGGTAAAATACAAAATGTGATTTTTATCTATTTTTATTACTTTTACTTAATTTAAAAGTAACACTTATAAGGAGTTGTTTTTATGGACAATAATAATTATCTTAATTTAAATAAAGGTGTTACAGGTTTATTCTTCAAACTGGTAAAAGATTATCAAAATCTACTAGATGAAAATAAAATTCTTAAAACTACTCTAAAAAATTTATCTAAAAATAAAAAAGAAAATTTAAAAACTAGTCCTAAATTTTACTTAACTCCAAAAACTAGCAAACTAATTGTAAAGTGTATCAAACAACTAAAACAAACTGTGATTCAATATCCGGCTGGTTCGTATATTTACTTTTAATAAGTGGTGGTAGGGGGCACTGAAATTCAAAAAGTAAAAATGCAAGATATTACCCCTTTATCAAGCAAAACTGGTGAAATTTATTACAATATAAAAGTAAATGTAGCAAAAAAAAGAAATGTTACTTGTGTTAGAGAAATTGTCATTAACTCTAAGGAATATAACGCTATTCAAACAGCACATAAAAAATCATTTCGAAGAAAAAATCTTGATACAAAAAGAATTTATCTTTTCCCAAAAACCAAACATAAGTTTAAAGATAATCAAATTGACATTATCAACATTTTTAGAAAATTCAAAAATCTACTTAAAAATCGGGCTTTAGGGCAAATAACTCGCTTCATTTATGTAAAAATTTGTTTATTTTAAATTTAAAATCTAATGGCTATAATTCTTTTCAAATTAAAGAACTTATGAATTATTACTCAACATTTGAAATTGATAATATCTAAGGAATCTCTTCTGTAAACAAAATTCAAGCTTATAAATGTACTAAAAATAGTTTAAAGCTATAGTACAAACTATCTAAACTTAAAGATGCGCTTTAAAGTTACCCTAAATTCTTTTCCACGTGGTTTTAAATCAAGTGAATTATATAGTATCTCTTGTTCTTTTGTAGCAATAAAGTGAAATCCATTAACCCCCTTAATTTTTACTTCACTTATTTCAAACTCATTTGAAGCTCCAAAATAACTAGAAGTTTCATATCTTGCGATACTCCTAATTCTATAGTAATTAAGTATCAGACAAAGATTCTTAATAAAACAATTGCTCCTAATATAATCAAGTCCTAAAAATCTGTAATACGCTGCATTTATATCAAAAGCATTAAAATCGAGCTTCTTAAATAAGCTTGTATAGTAATGCAAACACAAGAAATAGCAGCCCCACTTTTGTATCTCTACAAGTAAACCCTTATTACTTTGTTTTATTTTACTAATAATCATTGATCAACCTCCGATGTTAGTTTTTTTAGCTCTTTAGTATCCCCATTCAAAAGGGGATACTATTTGCATACGTGATATTACTCATATTGCTCGGCAATAACACTTTGCTACTTATTGGTATAAGCCCTTTTAATCTATCTGATATTGTCCTTTTCTCAGGATCATAGTTAAACACAAATTATTTAAATCTGTAATTTACATGAATAATTAGTGTATATTTATTCAAAATTTCATCAATTTTAATTTTGAGCAGTTCTTTTATAGGTTTTTCTCTTTTTTTGTTTTCATTTTGAATTTTATTTAATTCTGCTTTTAGATTGTCAATCTTAATAAGATTTTCCTCAAGATTTATAGTAGACTGCTCGGTTTTAATCTCAAGATCTATAAACTCAACATACTCTACAAATTCTTTTACCCAATGAAACTCAACTCCAGATTGGTAAAAAATTGCTATTTACTATTAAATCTTCAACAAGCTTAATAAACGTATTATTATCAATATTATTTGATATTAGTAAATTAACATCATTTTCTTTGAAAATTTTGTTTCTTAAATTGAAAACTTCTTGTTCACATTTCCTAACAAATTCAAGCACTTTTGATATTAAAGAATCATTTCTTTTTATCTTACAATTGATCGATGCAGCGTTTATTAAAAAGAATAAATTGCAATGCTCAAGCCCAGTACATGCTAGTTGCATTTGTGCCTGCAATAGTATTTGAAAAAATACTTACTGCTTAAAAAATTCCCATTTTTATTGTACTCTTAAATGGCGCTACTCATATAATTAGAGTCATTACTCTTAATCTCTAAGAGCTCTATATCGTTATAAATATTTATAAACCATCCATTAATTGTTGATCTTACTAAAGTTTCCATACTGCCCATTTTTTAAAAATAATTATATTTATCAACACCATTGGCATATTTGTTTTTGTACAAAACAGCAATATTATCACCGTGTGCCTTAGCAGACTCTCTAAATCCTAAATTTTCTAACTCTTTACCTTTTAACATATATAAATTCTCTTCAAAAGACATACTCATTCCAAAATATTTAAGAACTTTATTTACTATTAAGTCTTTAAGACCAGCATCACCAATTAAAACAGTATCTATTTCACTAGGACCGTATTTATAAGCTTATTTCTCTGCTCGCTAAAATCAAGATTTTGTTAAAACTAAAACATTCTTTACTGCTTATTCCTGGTAATTTTTTGCCTATCTTGCTCAATTTTCTTTTTTCTTTAATTGGAAAAGATTTTTCCTCAAATACTTCGCATCCAATAAAACTTTGTTGATTAACATATATCATTTTGGAATCCCCATTTATGCTTTTATTTTCTTGATTATTATCGTTTGAAACATTGTTCATGTTTTTCTCCTTTTATGATTAATAATCATTATTAATTAAAAACTATTTTTGCCAAGTTTTTAACAAAAATTTTTGAAAAAAAGATAGGATTTAACCGAATTCTCTACTTAAAGAATCTAGTTAAGTCCCAGCATAATTGAATTAATTTTGATAAAAAAATTTTTTAGCTATACATAGCTATCTCTAATATTATTTTTGTCAAGTTTTTAAAAAAATTAAATATGGTTCAATTTAGAATTAAAATCAATTTGTATTTTTATAAAACGAAAACTCATTTAAATTCTTTTGTTAAAAAGTTTAAATAAACTCTAATTTAGAATAGAGAAAAAATAAAATGTTACTTTTTACAATATTAATCAGCATCATAATATGCTATTTAAAAAGTAAATTGTGCATTATTTAATTATTTAATGAATTGTAAATATCTCATAAATAAAGCATTTAAAATTGGGCCAAGAATTGCTGCTGTTAATGTCATAAAATGAATTAGTCTGTTCCCCATATTGAGATCTTTACGTAAATTTCTTTCTACATCAATCAATCTCTCTTTTAAAAATTCAAAGTTATAATTATTATTATGAATAAAAACAAAGTCTATTTCCTCTTTATTAAGCCCGATTTTTAAAAATTCATTTTTTATACTTTCTATATTGTATGCCTTATATGCTAAATTGCTCATACAATCTCCTTATTATCCTTTTAATTGTTTATATTCTTTCATAATTTTTTTAATTATTTCTCTTTCATCACTAAATAATTTATCCAATAAAAATCCTGTAAATTTAGCATTACTTTTATAAAAATCATAGCTTTCTTGCTTTTTAAGCTGGAATCTCAGTGGTTTTATCGGGTTTTGTTTAGATTTTTTTAAAGTTGGACTTTCCTTGTTTTTAAATACACTTAATATTAGTCTAAATCCATTATCTAATACATATTGTTCCTCAATAACACCCGATTCTATTGCATTAGCAATTTTTAAATAATTATAAGCTTGAGTTTTTGCAACATCATAATCCTTTATAAAAGCATCAAAACTTTTGTATCCATCAAGTTTATAATATTTATTATCTTTAATTTCTTTTAAGATTTTCATACATTCTATTCTATTAGAAATTCCTTCTCTAAGGTTTACATATAATTTCTTTTTCAAAATATTATAACGATCTATTTCAACACCATCTTTATTGACATTAGAAAAATCTACAAGTAATGCATTTCCTTTAGAATCAATATTTCTTCTATTGATTCTAAACTTTGTATTAGTTTTCATAACAATCCTACTACTTATTTGTTCAATGCGTTGAACAAATAAGTAGGATTATTTTAATTTTGTATAAAAATTCATTAATGAATTTTTATATTCTTTTATATAATCCATTTGAAAATCAATAGAAGAATTGCAAGTAATTCTTCTATTTAAGTCTTCTCTTCCCGATATCATTCCTAAAAAGTTTTCTTTAGCGTTAAACATTTCCAATAATTGTTTATGTGTATTATTTTTCTTGAATCTCGTTATCATAAAATAAGTAGGCAATTCTAAACCTATTTTTTCCATAAAAAATTTTAAAAGATCAAAACTTTCAATTTTCCATTTTTCTGCCAGTAAAGGTACAATAACATAATTATAAAAAATTAAGGCATTGGTTAAAGCAAAATCCAAACTTGTAGGAGTATCAATTATAACAAAATCATACAAACATTTAAGCGTTTAAGCTCATTTTTTAATCTAAATTCATTAAAAGTATGCTTATAGCTAAAAGCATTTATACTATGTAAAGTTAAATAACTGGGAATTAAATCTAAATTATTCGCAACATTAACAATTGATTGATTAATATCTAATTTTTCTATCAAAATTTTATATATTGTTTTTTCTTAAGCCTACACCAGATTTTTGTATATCATCATAATGATAACTAGTAGTAGATGCTTGAGTGTCTATATCTATTAATAATATCTTATATTTTTGAGCCAAAAAAGTTGCAAACATAATTGAACTTGTGCTTTTACCAACATCGCTTTTAATTGATGCGATTGTTATTATTTTAGATTTTTTATTACCCATTTTGTAAGTGGTCCTTGTTCTGGGTATTTTTTCCCATAAAATTCATATACTTGTTTTTTAGATCTGTAAATATACTAAATAACACCTTGTTGTAGTGATTATTCATTCTATCTTTATATAGCAAGCGGTATAATCCCTTAAGGTATCAAAAAACACTGCTCGCTTTAAATCTAAATTACATGTAATATACTCTTGCAAATCCATAAGATTTTTTAATTTCTTTTACTTGGTACTTTACAAAAGTCTTTTTATTGGCTTTCTAAATACGTAAAAAATTCCCAAAAAATTTGTATCCCCCTTTAATAGGGGGTATAAATGTATTTTTTCAGCAACTCTTTCTCTATTATGCAATGCCCTTAATGACACTCAAAATTCATTTTTTATAAACTCCGAATTTATAAACTTCACCATTATTTTTGTATGGTATATTTCTTTATCATTTTCTTTTTCAATTTTAATGAACCTTTCTTTATTTTGACATTCAACTTTAAATTTACCCCTTTTTGTAGGTTCAACTGCATTTTCCATATTCAATCCTTATATAACCTTTTTGCTAAGTTCTTTTAACTTTAAAGAAGTGTTTTCATTCTCTATTATTTCTAATAATTCATAATAATATGCATCAAATACTTTATTATATTATAATTTCTTTTTGACATTTAAATAGTCTTTTATAATTGGTTTTAAAACTTCAATTTCTACTGCATTTTTTAGTCGCTCAATAAGAATATTAAAAATGTTTATCTTTATATGCTCACAATTTTTTTGCGAACTTTCTTTTTTAAATTCAATTAATTTTTCTAATTTACATTTTATGTTTCTTAGATCTTTATATTTTTGACTTTCAATGATAAAATGCGGGTTATTTTTATAGTATGCATATATTTTTTGAACATTTGTTTTCAGTTGTTCGGTATTGTATCCATTTTTTTTCTAATTCTTTTTGGGTATTACTCAAAATTTCTCTTAATTTGTTTTGCTTTTCTTTAAAGAAGAATTGATTTAAATGTATATTTTTGCCTTTCATTAGGGCAATTTCTGTTCTTTTTGCGATTTTAAATATTTTAATCAATGTATCTTTATTAATATCTAAATATAATAAAATTGAGAGGGTTTTTTTAGAGGAAAAGTTACATTTATTGAAATATTTTCTTACTTGAAAATTTTCTATTTGATTTTTTCTTTTTTTCTTCTTATATATTATTATTTCTATTACTTAAACACTCCTTAAAATCTACACTTCCCTTTTTAGTAAATTTGTCTTTAAAGTAGTTTTTAGCTCTATTTTGGAATCTTGAAAGTTTTTTTTCTTTAAAGTATTGGTTTATTTTAAGATAGCATTCTTTTTTGGGATAATTAAGGTGATAGTAAATTTCAGTCCCACAATTTATCCCCATGTGTTTATAGTAGTTAGTTGTGACTTTTATTTCTTTTTCTAATTTGTAAAGATAATTTTGCATTGTTTTTAGTTTAGTGGTGGTTTGACCATTTCTTTTTAGATTTTCATTAAAATAATAGAGTATGTTTTTTTGAGTATATTTCTGGCACTTGTTGTTTATGTACTTTAGTGTTGCGATAAGAACTATTAATTTATGTTGTAATTTGTTGTGATAATTTGTACTTTTTGTGTTATTTGGAAAATCTCCCATTTTTTACTCCTTTTATGATTAATAATAATTTTATTATAATGCAAAATTTTGATTTAAAAGTAAATACTTTTTTAAAAAAATATTAAATTCTAATTATTAATTTCATTAATTTAATACACTTTTTATAATTTTGTAAAAGAAAATTGATTTTAATTCTAAATTGAGATACACTACAAATAGCGTAGGAAAATATCTTTATGTTTTTACCTACCTTTTATGATAATTTGCAAAAACAATGATTTAGTGGGATCTTAACGAAATTCTTTTTAAAGGGGGTTTGGTTAAGGCCCACTTCTTTTTTTGCAAAAATTTTTAACAAAAATTTTTGCAAAAATAGTTTTTGATATTTAATTATTATTAATCATAAAAGGAGTAAAACATGAACAATGTTTCAAACAATAATAATCAAGATATACAAAATAATATGTAAGCAAAAATAGACTTTTTAAACGATATGGATACTCTAATTATGTTATTGGGTATTGATATAAAAATCTTAAAGGACATGGCTATAGGTATCAAAATTTCAATGAAATAGTTAAAGAAATTAAAAACGTTATTAAAAAGCATAATTTAATGCTTAATTTTTTTTAAGATCCAATTTCTGTAGAGGGGAAAAATGGGTCAAGTTATAGATTATATTAGAACTACATTGTACAGTACAATTACTGGGTATGAATGTTCATTTGATATGCAAATTTATACAGATAGATTACAATGGAGCAATGAAAATGGGTCTAAAAATATGAATACAATGTCATAATTTGTTGGTTAAGCTATTAATTATTTCAAAAGGTACGCATTAGTTGTATATCTTAACACAGAAAGTGAATTGGATACTGTTGTAGCATCTATTTATAATACTTATGAAAGCGAAAATCCTATGCTTAGCAAGCAAGTTAGCGTCAATCAAAATCAAAAAAAAAGAGATTAATCAAGAACAAAAAAAGACAATAATTTAGAACAAAAAAACGAGGTTAATCAAAAGCAAAGAAAAGATAGTTTTTTTATTATAATATCTTTAAAGATGCGCTATCTAGCATAAAAAACTGGGTAAATTAATTTTGCAATAAAAGATAATATAAACGCCATTGTTCAAACAATATGTGCCAATAATGAGGCTGATTTACTCAAGTATTTCATGTAAAACCCCAAACTTAAAAGCATAGACTATTGGGCAAGTCTTATAAAAGAATATTTCAAGAAAAACAACAAACTAGATGATCTAAATAATTTTGAAGTGTTTATGTCGCTTAAGCAGCCCGTTTACGGAATTAGTCCATTAAAATTCTTTAGTGCGTTAAAAGAAGAAAAACAATTTGATTATATTTTTGCAGCGTGGCAATATATTAAAACAGCAAGGCACCCAAATAAGGGAGGTTGCTATAGGTAAAAATATTAGGTAATAAATAAGTTTATTTTTGTAATTATAGATCCTATTTTATGGATACTACAATTTAAGTTAGTTTCAGTTGTTTGTGAGACCAGCATAATGGCTATTGGTCTTTGAAAGTTCATCTTTAAAAAGCTTTTAAATCTCATCATTAGAATTTTTACCAAATATATCTCCAGCGATGCCCCTAAAATATTATTCTATTTCGTTATCACCATCACCGCTATATTTATTATTATGATTTTGATCATTACAGTTTTTGTTTTGATTAGCAACTTTACAATCAATAGCCCCCCAGCCCCCCAGCCCCCCCCCCTTTAATATAACTATCAAAATCTTCATTATTTGCTTTTGATTTCCTTTTATTTTCTAAAAAGTCATAAACTTTGGTAAAGTCTCCGGCCAATTCTTTTTGTTTTTCAATCTCTTTAGAGAGCCAATCAAAGAAGTTATTACACTTACTCCTGTTCCCATTCATGCGTCCTTGTATCTGATTGTTTAATTTTTCAGTTGTGTATTTAAGTGCAGTTACTAAGGAATTAAATATTTTTTTTACCGGGTGTTAGAGTAATTTTTTTTCTACTTTTTCTTCTTTTTCTTCTTAAGGTTCCTGTTTATCTAAATCACATTTTTTTCTACCTTTGTATTGCTGTGTATTATTTTTATTTAAAGGGTCATTATTGTTAGAATTATAACTGTTTAATACGAGTAAAAATAGGCAAAATAATATATTATTGATAATTTTCATTTTTATCCCCTTTTTTCTCTTCAGTACAATACATTAAGTAACAAAAAAGTTTATTTTTCTGTAACTATAGATCCTATTTTTAAATATTGATGTTATAAGGGTGTTATTTAAAAATGATAAATTATGCGTCGAAGATTTTTTGTAATTTCTATTTGAAAAATCTAGTAATTAGCGATAGAACACCGGTTGTTATGATAGATATAGCAATGGGGACTACTACTATTGCGGAAATAGTTATTATTCTGTTGCTCACTTTTAGTTTTTCCGATAATAATTTATTATTAGTTTTTATTTTTTTCAATAATAATTGATTATTAGTTTTTCGTCAAGATTTTGTTTAAGATCTTGTGCTAAATTAGACATATCTTATTTTAAATTCTTTTCTACATTAGCTATCTTAGCGGTAAGTTCACTTTTTACATTATCTATCTTAAAAACAAGATTATCAAACTTTATCTCAAATTGTTTTTCTAAATTTTCTAAATCTCTATAGGTAAGTTCATTGTGATAATATTTTTTTGATAAATCTTGTACTATTAATTGTTCCATCCCTAGTCTAATAAATTCGTTATACATTTGTTCTTCACTTACACTTGCAGTATTTGATAGTGCTGGTTTCATAATAATTTCCCTTTACTGCCATATTATACACTATTTTAGTTAGCTTTAAATATTTTTATATATAAATTATAAATTATCGCAAGAAAAACCTTTTTGTAATTTTCATTTGTAATTAGAAATACGTATTATAGACTTTTTTTGCTATGGGTTTTGTTTTTTTAATGTACTCTAGAAGTAGTTTGATATTGTGTTTTATTGAAGTTATTGAATGTTCGTCTTTTAGTGTTGATAAATCCGGATAAGTATATTCCTGGATAATTCGGATCATTAACTTTAGATTTTGTTTTAGATAAAAATGTTACTGGATACATAGCGTAATCTGATAGTTGTTCCTCATATTTAGCTAAAGATTCTAGTGTTTGAATAATTGGGGGTGAAGTTCTCCCGGTAGGCTAGCAATGATAGTACAGCATAGTAGCAAAATAAGTAAAAAGTAGTTTGCTAACTTAAGCATTTTCACCTCCCTTAAGAAGGTTGATATACTCATGCATGATTTTGTTGCGTTTTGCTTTTAATGAAGAAATAATTCTTTTGCTTTTATTAGTAAAAATAGCCTCTATTATTTTAATATTGCATTTTAATATGTCTTGTATTTTTGCAAATATTCTCATTGATTCAGCCGTTTCCATAGATTTTAGTGTTTCAATATATGTTTTGTAGAAAAAATCTATTACTTTATTGAAAATATTAATGTAGTTATCATCTATGTTGGTAGTATTTTTAGCTATGTTAGTTAAATTAGATAGTAAATTAAGCCCTAAACCAACAGTATTATTTTGTATTATTTATCCCTTCCTGGTAGATAGGTTTTCCTTCTTTATTGAATTTGAGCTTATTAGATATTTTTAGATTTTTTTAATCAGAATTAACTAGATCAATACATTTATTGATTTTCTCATTTATTGGAGCGAGTGTTTTATTTATTGTTGGTGTTAATGCATTCTCAAGTTTTTCCATATTTGATTTATAAATTAATTTGTAATGAGTATACAGCTCATAAACTAAAAAAATCCTTTATGTGCAATCTCATCAAATTCACCTTCAAATTTAGAAAATATTTCAATAAGGGTTGATATAGACGTAAGTCCACTATCATGATTATCTTTAGATAATTTCATAAATTAATCCCGTTTTTTAATATGATTGTTGCCATTGTCATTGCCATTTCTAAAAATCTTACCTATTACTATTGACAATATGTCTTTTAGTAAAGGTTTTAGAAAAATTAACACTCCTAGAACTAGTACAGTGACAAAAATCATTACGGCTATAAGTTTAATTTCATTTAAATTTATAAGAAGTTCAGTTATTTTAATATCCATTTTTAATTCTTCATTTTAACTTTTTTATTTATACATATATTATATACCAAAATTGTAATTTTTGCTAAAAATTTACATCTTTAAAAGAACTGGGACAGGATTTCCTGATTCACGGCCTTGCTTTTGGACATACCACCCTTTGTATACAGGAGTTCTGCTAGATAGTGCTTTAGGTGCGTTCGATTGCTCATAAGCCATACTCGTTTCACTTCCATCGGAATACTTTAAATATAGTATTTTATCGCTCACATCTGAATAATGTTTTATGTCAAGCTCAATATCAAGGTAAATAGGGTCATGATCATAACTTTTGGAAAAAAATAAGAATTATACTACGATTTTCATCGTATTTCAAAGAAACAGGTACTGATTTATTTTCGTAGTCAGAAGGATAAAGCGTAGTTCAGGAAGTTGTGCTGTCATAAGTAAAATTAGATGGTACTCCGAGTAATTGTTTGGGAACGCGTATTTTTTTGAATAGTGCTTGAAGAGGGCATTATCAGAAGATCATTACTTCTCGATAGAGTAGCTAATGATATGCTATCTGTAAGGCGAGATTTAATTTTACTGAAAAGGTTAGAAAGCTTATCAGAATCATTGCCAATTAGTTTGTCTAATGTTTTAGCATAAATTTTTTCTACAAAATCTTTATCAGCTGCAAGTTCTTCAGCGATTGTAGACTTTATTATCTCTTTAAAATAGTCTAGTCCTTTCCCTTTTAAATATTTTGTCTTTAGCGAGTTTAAAAAATCTTTAAAAGTAATAGCGTTACAACTTACAACTTCATCATCAAGTAATAAAAAATCATCGTTTTTAACGCTTGTTACCTTATTTAAATCTTTTGTTTGAACAGTTTCTTGTTCATCAATTAATAATTTTTCTTTATCATCAGCCATTAAGTCTCCTTAATTGTTAAAAGTAATAATATTTTCACTATCTTTATTATTAATTTTAAGAACTTTATCTATAGGAATAATCCTTTTTATGAAAGCATAAATTGAATGATCATATCCTTTAGGAATAGAGTTGAATATTAAAGCCTTTTTAGATGCAGCGTATCCAACTTTTTTTCTAGTTATTATCTTTCTAAGCGGTTTTCCTGGTGCAGTGCTAGGAGAAATAAATGTAATAAAATTTGTTTTTATTGTTCCTTTTAGTGAGATATCAATAACACTAGTTTTTGGTGTAGTGACTGTAATATCTATATTTAAAAACGCCTTGAAAATTAGTTTAAACAATTCATTAGTGTCAATATGGCGTAAAGTCAAAATAACACTCTTGATATTAGTTGTAATACTTTGTAAAGCTTGAGTTTTTGTATAGAAAATTGATAAAATTTGAGATAGCCATATGGCAATGTATTTCGATTTTATATTTTCTTTTGCCCTAATATATATGAAGTTAAAATTCATGAATTTAAGCTCATTAAGCAGTGTTTGTGCATACTCCATTTCTGTACGTATAAATTTGTGAGCTTCAGTGTTTTTAAAAAAATTAGATATTTTCATATTTATGAGTTGTCAATACCAATAATTAATCGTTCAGTTGTATTGAAAATTAGCATTGTATCATCATCAATGGCGATATCTTGATTTTTTTGAAAATCGCTATTACTAATTTTTGAGATACTATCAGTATCTTTAACACAAGTGCTTATTTCCATAAACTTAATTCCTTTTACTTCATTAACAGGAGCAAAAAAATCTTGATATTCAAAACTAATTCCCATATCAGAATAGTTATTTGAAATAATCCTAGAGTATATGTTTCTAATTTGAGAGTCTATGTTTAAGTAGGGATAGTTTTTAAGGTCAAGCTTGTATTTTGCTTTCATATAAACATATTTTCTTTTTTTTAAGTGATCTTTTATAAGATTTTAATTGTCCAGTTGGATTGAGTTCATCAATTTCTATATCTCCTTCAAGTAAAGTGTCACTAGGAGTTGTAAGATACAACGTTTCCCAAAGTTTTGCTATAAATTATGGATTATTAATACTTGTTTTACCTGCGTCTAGTAAATCTTTTTTCAAAATTAGATATATATTGGCTTTATCAGCAGAACTTTTAATATATTTGCGTACTCTACACTAAAGTCTCCATCGGTATAATCAGTGCTCATAGGAGTCCCTAAAGTGTTCGCCATTATGAAATCAAATTTTTTTTCATGAGCAAATTTCTTATAATGTATTTTTACTATATCTCCGAATTTGATGTGGTCGGTGAAGTCTAGAGGCAAGTTTCAAAGTACAATTTTTGATTGTTTAGAACTTACAGTACTTAATTCTTATGCAAACCTATTAAATATGGAAATATCAACATGAATTCCATCTTGTGTATTGATTATAATTTTAGGAATCCTTTTCGGAAAAGGAGTTTCATCAATTGATTCTTTTGATTCATATACATCGTAGAACTCAATTTTAAAATCATGAGTTACTAACATATGCTATCCTTTATATTTTTCTAATTTAAATGTTTTCACTACTTTCATTGATAGACTAACACCAACTTCATAGATAAAGGGAGTGTCCTTAAACGAAAGACTTGTAATTATAGCCAATTATTTTAGCCTAAAAGTTGGACTTTAGACAGTAAAAGGAACTTGAGCTTGTAGTCTGTTTACTAGAGTTGTTCTTTTACAAGGTGTGAGTCAAAGTAGAGCAAGCAATTGCCAAAAATAGTTGTTTTGAATATTAAAAACATATGTTTGTACATATAGGTTAATACCCTACCACTTAATGAGATATGTTCTCCCACCATTATGGGGTTGTAGCTTACATATTCTGCTTTTCTATTATAATAGTTGATAACCGGGCGTTTAGAGCAATTAGTATTGTAAGTTCGTGATATTAGCTGGGTTTTTGGTTTTATAAAAAACAATTGTGGTACATATCCAAGACCTTTTAAATCTGGTCGTGGGTATAGCAATAAGAAGTTATCTGTTCTAAAAAGAGCAAATAGTTGGGTTGATATATCTTTTATTAATTGTCTAATTTCTTCACACGACATTTCCCTTTCTTTTTTATTTTCGAAATTGTCGATATTTTTATTTTTTATGTCCATAGAATTACCTTTTTTCCCCTTCATTTTCCTATAATAAAATCTATAAGCCATCTTAATCCCGTGACCCCCCCATAACTTTATTGAATAAGCTCGTGATTGAATCAAATATGGGATTGAGAAAGCTATCAATTATGCGTTTTACAATCCCGGACATGCCTTCTCTTTATAGGTTTTCATTATGTTTTTGACCTATTCAATTACTTCTGAAGCATCCTCAAGCACTGGTTGCATACCCGCAGCAGTTATATCCATAAGAGATTGCTCAAGTCTGGTTAAATTACTATCAATCTTTTCTTTTCTTATCAACATGCTTTGTAAGGCCGAAACTTGCATAGTCACTGCCTATTTCTACAAGTTTCTTAAACCTAAAGTCAAAATTATGATACAGAGCGTCTCTTTCATAGTTATCTTTGGCTTATACTGTATATTTTTCGCCTATTTTTGTGCCCGACATCATTTTATAAAGGTACCTATGTCCTCTAATATGCGTGTTAACAAGTGCTGCAGCCTCTTGCATGCTAGCTTGACCGCTATATACAAGATCAGCCATAATTTCTCCCGCAAATTTTAATCTCTCATAAGCTAACTGTTTCATGCTTGTTAGATTGCCCCCCTTAATAAGAGAAAATTGCTTTAAAAACTCTTCTTTTTTTAAGCTGCGCTCAAATCCTTTCCTAGTATTAAGAATTCCCCCGGTAATATTCCCTTCCTTATCCTTAGTCCCCATAAATAATGCTCGTTATTTTTCTATATAAAATGCGCTATTGAGGTGTTGCACTTTTTTCTATTGAGAAACTGCTTCAATTGATTTTTTAATCCAGCCAAATGCAAAGCCAAAATCCCATCACTTGCTCTACTAACAGCGTTACCAATAACAGTTCCTAGGGTGCTATCTATAGCAATTTTGGCAACAAGGCCTTTTCCTTGGGAGTTTACTTTTTGCTTTTGATTCTTTTGCAAGTTCTTTATACTCAAGGCACCTTTTGTTTCTATCTGACATTAAAGATCTTTGAAAAGCCTCTTTTCTAGCTTTTTCAAAGCCCACGCCTTGTTTCATAAGCTTTTTAGTTTCTGTAAGTCTATATTTCTCAACACGCTCTCTTAAGCTTTCAAATTTAGATTGTTTGCTTAATTCTTTTTTCTTATCTGACAAATTACTTTTTACAATATCTTTAGTACTACCCAAACTAGATTTTTTAGGTTTAAGATATTTTTCCATTTTGGTAATGTTTTGTTCGATGGCCTTTTTTGTTGCTGCATGATCAAGAACACCTTTAAATTTAATGGTGAATTTGTCGCGCATTAAGCCCTCATTTACTCAAAATTAATTCATATAATTCTTTTTATAATTTTAGATCAGCTATACGGTTAACTTCTAAAAGCTCATCATAAGGCAATTTCTTAGCATCATCGTACGAGCAAATATTCATAATTATTGGAAAATAGTATTTATCGTTTTTTATTTTATCAATTAATTTAAAATACTTTTTTCTGCTTTCATTAAGACTTGCAATAGTTTTGCCAATCTCTTTATTTATTTTGCTCATTTAGCAACTAGTTCAGTAGAATTTGATGTAAGTGAAGAAGTTGCTTTTGCATAATCAAAATTATCATTGATGTAGTCAAAAGTAACAAAATCACCAATATTATTTTCGTATTCACTCAAATATACTAAAGCGGGGTTTTTAAGATCATTATCTGCATGAAAAGTATTAAATTGTGCAGTGTAAATAATAGCAATAAGATAGTCCTTATAATAAGAGATAAATTTTCTATTTGCATCTAAAATTACATAGAATTCATCTAAAAATTTCGGACTTATCATTAAACTTGTAATTTCTCTTAAATATTTCACCTCATTAAGCTTATAAATAGCGTCGCTTTGATTAAATCCAAGCACTCTATCCCATTCATAGACCGGTAATACTCTAAGTGGATATTCATAGGTTTTATTTTTGGTTAAAATTTTCATTTTATATCTCATTATCATAGAAAAAATCTCCTTTTAATTTTTGTTTGGGTGTGTTTTTTGGCAATTAATAGCCCTAATTTCAAAAGTCACTTTTTCAGCTTTAGCTGAATAACTTCTTGATGGTTCTTCAGTGAAAATTGCATGGTTGGAAATAATTTTGGTAGCAATTCTATCATTGAACGCTAAATCAAGCATTTTATCATATTTGCTAACATCCATGTTATAAAACTGATCGTCTGCAATTTCAGTTAACGCAATATAATCGTGACTACCTAGATTAACTTCAATGTTAAAAATATAAGTTATCGTTTTAGGGTCTTGTAAGCTTATTACTGGGAAATCCTTTATCTTCAGTACTAACAACTGCTCTTGTTGTAGGCTCACTTGTAAGCTCAAGTTTGCCACTATGCAGCTGTATATACCACCCTATTGAAAAGTAAACTTCTCTTAAATCGTAAAATTGCATAATATTAACTCCTTATACGTTTAAACTATTTTGATAATCAACTATATCTTGAGAAGTAATTACTAAAGTAACAGCATTAATACTAAAGTTGTAAGTAATATTCACACTAAGTTCTAATTTAAGCTGTTTAGTACCCGAAAGGGTAAGATTTAAGTCTTTATATTCTACAATCAGTCTCCTATCAATAAACCGTTTTAGTAGGCATTCAATAGCAGAAGTGTACGCATTATCTCTAGCGCCACTAAGTTGGAGTGCAGATAATTTACTGTTTTGTCTATTGTTTTTATTCCAAATTCGAATAAGCTCAACAATAGCCTCGTTTTTTATATAAAGGTAAGTAAAAAGCTCGTCTATGGATTTTCCAGATAGATCAACTCCTTCTTTAAAAGCAGATATACCATCAAGACCAGTTTCATTAAGAAGTGAGTAAAAGTTAATTTTTGTATCCCTTAACTCTTTAATTACAGCGTCGTCAAGAAGTGGTTTAGCAGCTAGTGGCATACCATAAAGATTAACAGAATGAAAAATACTTGCTTGATGCAAATACGCACTTATAAATTTAAGATGTAAATTGTCCTTGTTATTACTATAAACAACAATATTCCTTTCTTTTTCAATATTGCCTTTATCCTTAAACAGTTCTTTTATTTCTTGTTCTTTAGTTGAGAATACAAAAAAAGTTGAAGACATTTTGAACTTATCATAGTCGTCTTTGTAAATTTTTAGTCCATCATCTGAATTATCACCTTCAGTATTAATAAGCATAACAAAAGAGTGTCTATGTACTTTTAGATAATTTTTTAATTCTTCGGGTTTATCCTTATATATGAAAATAACAGCGGATTTTGTAGATTCTTCAGTCGAATTGAAAAAATCTTTCATTGCGGTTGTTAACAGTGTTTTTTCTTTTCCAAACTGGTCTTCTCCATTGCCATTTTCTTTTTCTAAAGTTTGAATTTCTTTTTCATAATTATTAACAGTTAGATCTAATGTTTTATGGTTAACAGAATTTTTTTTAACCTTGATTTTGGCTGTTTTGTAGACCAAAAGTGGCTTGTAATAATTGGGCGTGTTAGCTTGAATGCTAGCTTTAACCAAGCTTACGCTAATTGTATCTTCCGGCAATTTTGTATTCCTCCTTTAAAATTTCGGTTATTTTTATACTAGCATTGAATGCTACAGATACATTGTATGCATGGTTGCTATATTTTGTACCTAAATTTATCAGTCCAACTGTTTGCATGTTAGATGTTGGATAAATATAAAAGTTAATTTTGCTTATATATTCGTGTTGAGATTGACTTTCTAACGTGTATTTATGGACTCTATTATGTAAAAATTTGCTAAGCATGTCGTAAAGCATTAGCATTCGAGAATTAGCATCAAAATCTTTAGCATTTAACACTACCGCAATAATATATATTTGAAAATCTAAACTAAATTCCAAAGCATTTTCGTAAAATGCACCGGGTTTACAGTCGTGATTAAATAGATGTTGTGTACCATCAAATTTCAATGCTACTATACTATATTAGGACTAGCAGTTGTAATTTTTGAAAGATATGGGTGATTGTAAGTATTCATAATCTCGCATTCAAAATTATTTTCAGTTGCATAGGTCTTAAACCCTTTAAATATTTTGATTAAATGATTTAAAATCACATCTAGAGTTACAATCATTCAAGTACCTTATAAGCAAGTTCTGATAACATTTTGAACGTATCCACAAGCGGAATTGATGCAGTATTACTACCTTTTTTTGATTTACTTTCGATTGTGCCAGCCTTTAAACCCGGTTTAACTTGCCCTGATAGCACATAATTTTGGTAATATCTTATAAAAGCTTATCCAATAGCATTCATTACCAATTTAGGATCAGTACGAAACTTAGAATTCACATAACTATTACTGATATATTCTCTAAATTCAGAACTACCAGCAATTTTAGTTAAGTGTTTTCGTACTGGTAAATTAGAGCTCCCTTTTTCATGCATTCTAGCAACACTAGAACGGCCCCCGAACCAGCCAATTTCTAACTCAATTGTAAATTTCTTCTATGCCCACATAAATTCCTTTAAAACTAAAGTAAAGTAGCCAATTGAAGAGTCAATGCTAATATCAGATATTGCGGGGGCATGGGCATTTGAAAAAATTAAACATTAAAAATATGATATTTATGTTATTTTAACTATAATATTTTTATTATCAATTTTAATAAAAAGGTTTCACATATTTACGTGTTAATTGTTATAATCATATTTTTAGTAATTTTAATTTCTATTTATTCTAATAATTTAGAATATTTTTTTTAAAAAAATGTAGATTCAAAAGTTTTAGGAACTATAACTTCTATTAAGAGCTCAATATCTCTTATATTTTCATTTTTGGCATTAACTATATGTTCAGTTTTAACCAATTTTATAAGCGCTATAAATGATCAAATGATATTTTTAAAAAATTTTCTTGAAGTCATCTCCTCGAGATTAAATTAGAAAAAAACTTAAATCTATTATAAACAACAAATTATCATTACATTAGGTATAGTGATTGGTTATTAGTTACTTTGGATTGAAATTGCATATAACAAAAAGACCTGTATTGGCAGTTCCATTTACAACGAACAAATAGTATGGGAAATTAAATTTTAACTCGAATGAGCGCTCTCATAATATTCATTCTGAATCAATAGGTTAATTTTTTATTTTTTTCATACTCAATTATAAGCTCAGGTAAAACATCTTTTTTTATCTTTATAAATTTTTTCAATAATAAAATACAACCTTTTGGTATCTTGTTTACAAAAATTATATATTTCCTTATCCCTTATTAAAATTCTAATGGGAATACTTTCATTGTTATCTTTAAATTCTCTGTGGGTATCTTTGTTTTAAAAATTTTTGTTTTCTATATATCTTAATGCAGATTTAAAGTTCACTTTTTTATTTTATCAATGGATACTTTGCCTTCTAAAACTTTTTATAAATTTTTAAGTATCTATACGCTTGACTTTTTGCAACTTCAAAAGATTTTATAAAATCATTAAATCGTTTAAAACCATCGTATTTATATAATTCTTTTTCTTTTATTTCATATAATATTTTCATTCTTTGAATTTTGTTGTTAATATCACCTTTTAGGTTATATTTAAGTTGTTCTTTTAGATTGTTATAATTTATTAATTCTTTGTCTTGATCATCATTTAAATTTGTTCCTTCTTTATAATTTCCAAAACGATTGATAAATAGTTTTTATTTTTCTTTCTTGGTTTTTATTTTCATTTCAAGCTCCCCGATTTATATTCCCCGGGGGAAAATACAAAAAATGTTATAAATCTAAGGTATTTTTTAATACATTGTTTGCTTCTTTATAATATTTACTCTTTAAATCTGGTTTCAAACGATTAATTCTAAAAACTTTTATACTGTTATAATAATGAATTTTGCCCTTTATATAATTACTATATTTCCTATACAGGGCATCTTCAACTTCCTTAAGGATATTTCTGTTTTTAATAAATTGATTTACAACAATTGAAATATTATAGCTTTTGTCTATAATATTTTGTATCAATATTTCTAAGCTCCCTATTGACCATGTTTCCGGTTGGACTGGAATAACAATGTGATTTGTAGTATTTAATGCATTTTTTAAAATAAAACCAAAACTGGGTGGTGTGTCAAGTAAAATGTAGTCAAAATTACAGCTTGGAAAATTTTTATCTAAACAAAAATCCAATAAATTTCCCTTAGTATCTATATTTTCATAATTAAATTCATAGAGAAAGGGGTGTAATGGGATTATAGAAATATGATCATTAATTTTGTTTACACATTAATCAAAATAAGCATTTCCCATTAATAAATTATAAATATTATTTTTATCAAAATTAAAAACGTATTTCCCAAAATAGGAGGTTATGGCGTTTTGTGAATCCATATCAATAAGTAACACTTTTTTACCCAAACCTTTTAATATATAAGAAAATAGTATTGATAATGTACTTTTTCCTACACTTCCCTTAAGGTTCGCCATTGTTATAATATTTGACTTTTTCTATCCATTTATATATTATTTCTTTAGCTTTTTACTGTAAAATTCATATGTAGTGTTTTCCATTCTTTTTATATGTTCTATATTAAACCTATAATATTTAGTATTTTCTTTATCTTTTTTCCTTAATAATGTTCTAAGATATTGAATATAACACTTGATAGAACATTTAATAAATTTAAATTCTAAGTAATAAAGTTTCTTTATTACTTAAGATCTATTTTTTTTTCTTTTAAAAAAAAGGGGGGCTTTTCTATTTGTCCCATTCATATTTTATTTTAGAAATTTATTTAACCTCTTTTATGGGAAAGAGGTTAAATAAATAATAATTTTTTTTATTATTAAGTTTTTGAAAAGTTAAACTTAATTTGTTAGCTTTATCAGCAATTCTAAATTTTACTAAATGTTTAAATATTTTTGTATATTTATAGCTATTAACAACCTATAAAAACCTTTATAAGTTGTTAATAGTTTAACAACTTATAAAGGTTTGTTGTGTGTTCAGCATAAAAAAACACTAACAATACTATTCCTACGGTAGTAGTATTTAGGAGGCATAATTATAGGCATTCCTAAGTTGATATATTCTTTAAAGCCAGTTTTGTTAATATTAAAATCATTTTATTTTTTGGTTTTTAATATTTTTAGTTATAAAAACTTTTCCGTATTGAGTTGCATCTTTAAAATTATAAACATTTTTTCTTTCAATTTCTAAAAAGTTTTTAGATTTTTTACTTATTTCGTTAATTGCCTTGCTAAAAATAACTTTTCTATTATCTAGTTTTACTATTTTAAGTATAGTTTTAACAAAAGATGTCACAATAAAAAAATTTTTTAGTTATTCTAATAACGATTTTTGTTTTCATCTTTGAAGACTTGAATTTTATTTTAAGACTTGAATATCTATTTGAGATTTGTATTTTTGGAATTTTTATATTTTATTAATATGTCTCATACAAAAGCTAAAATGTATAAAAATACCCAAAAAGCAATAAAAAGGAAAATAGAGCGCTATGAAAAGTATTAACCAAAGAATAGGTAAAGTTATTGCTTAGTTCATTTAATAAAAGGTATAAAATTCTTATAGAAACAGGTATTTAATTGAATTTGCTTTTAATACTGGCATGCATGAGGATATTTGAACTCGATAACTGGACCGATATAAAAGGTAGTGCTGGTAGAGGTCATATAAAAAAGCAAAATTAGTAAAGATAGAATATTATTTTTAAAATAAAGACTTATTAAAATAGATATAGGTGAAATAAAATTTAAATTTAGTTTAGAAAATAATAGTCAATAGTTATATTTTCTAAACTATAAATAATAATACGGTTAATAAAATTTGACCAACTGAAATGATGGCTAAAAAGCTAAAAAATTAGGATTTTTTTAAAAAAAGTAATCTTTATTTGCCTTAGCACAGCCGCTTAGCATATGTTTGTCAAAAAAAACAAAGATATTCGTTTTTACAACAAGAAATTGCAGAGTATTCAGATATTTTAACTACCATGATTTATGCCCATATATTATCCAATTTGATAAAAAAATTCTGCTTAAAAAGAATAGGATTTTGTATTAATAGAAATACTTAAAATAAGTTTGCTAGATTATAAAATGCCATGTGCCACATGAAAGAGATACTTTATACTAAGATTTATATACAAAAATATAATATTGTATATCATAAAAATAAAAAATATGACCCTGAAAAGAAACAAAGTAAATACCTACTTTCTTGTACTATAAACCAAGAATATAAAAAAAAATACTTTTTAAATTAGAGTAATCAAATTATTTGGGTTTTTAGTAATTTAAAATAAATAAATAGCTAGAAAAAAAATATAAAAAAAATAGATAGCAATGAATGTTGGGTATGGATAAAAATTTAATTAATTAATTTATATACATATATATATGTATATAAATTAATTATTATTCAATGCATTTTTCTATATTTTGAAACAATATTGTTGTAACTTTGTTTAATAAGATCTTTGATTTCTTCAATTTTGGAATTTTCTGTACAAAAAATCTGAATATCCCCATTACCAAGCTTTCCAATATTGCTAACATCTCTAGTAAAATCCTCTTTTAAAGTTACTTGACTTGGAGTAACGGTAATATTTATTTTATTTACTTTAAAACTAAAATCTGCAAAACACCTATTATACACTCTAAATACTGTGTACCACTTTGTTTCAACTTTTTCAATTTCATTGGGACTTAAATCAAAAATAAACCTTTCTAATTTCTGATATATTAATTTCATACCAGAACTTAACCTTTCAAAGCGTTTTAAATTTTCAGTTTTAATATTGTTACTATTTCTACCATCTCTAATAAATTCTTTATTGTTTTTTTTATTGTTTACTAACATATCACTTTTTTCATTAAGCATGTTAAAAATATTTTTAATAATGTTTTTACATATCTCATCTGAATGTGTTTTATTAAAATCAATTTTAGTTTTAATAAAATTAAGAAGATCATCACTTATATTTTTAATTTCTTTTTTTAAATAAGCCAAAAGTTTGTCTGTATATTTTTTTTCTAATGCAAAAGATCTAGCCTCTTCAATATTTAAAGAATTTTTAGTAAACTTTTCAAGATATTCAAAATCTTTAGATGTTAATTTTTCTAAATTAACAATTAAAAAGGGTTCTTTGTCCAGTAAATTATCTTTGTCTAAATCAGTATAGAATCTATATTCTATACCATTTGTTAATATAGCAAATGCAATTTTATATTTAGAACGAAGATTATAAAAATACTTTAATAATTGATCAAAATGATTTTCAAGATTTTCTTTATAACGCTTAGCTTCTAGTAAAATAGTGGGCTTTTTGTCTTTAGCACAAAGAACATAGTCTGCTTTTGTTTCATCTTTTTTAACAAAACCGGTTGCAACCTCAACCCGAACAAATGAAGGGTCAGTGTGGCAATAACCCATTGCATCTAAAAATGGATTAATAAAAAATTGTTTTGTTTCAGCTTCGTTTGTAATGCTATCTTTATGAGTTTGTATTTTTACACTTACATTTTTTAATTTTTTTACAAAATTTATATTTACAGTTTGATCTTTATTTGACATATATAAATTATATTAGCAATAAATTTTAAAATATTGATTTTTTATAAAAAAAGTTAATGTATGTATTAATTAATAACTTTTTTAATTTTTAAAATTTAAAAATATTTACTCATAAATATTCTTCTTAAAGTTTCAATGTTGAATTACTTAGATGGTATGGGTCAATTATTTATTTATGTATAGCTGTTTTTATGTTAGATATATCGGTTTTGTAAAATATATTTTCCCAATAATCAAAGAAATGAATGTTTCATAAAATTACTGTTTATGAGGATGTTTTAACCAATGTTTAAGAGTGAATTTTAGAAATGAATGCGCAGTATTGAATTTATTTTTTTATTATTTCCTTAAAAGTATAATTTATTGAGCTAAAGTTTGAATGGAGTGATTATGAAAGGAATTATTAGTCGTTGTTTTTTATTATTGTCTGTTAGTGTTGGTTATGTATATTCATTTGATGTTTCAAATAGAGAATTTTATAGCATATTAGAGGGCTATTATTCGGGTAAAATTGAAGAATTGTCAAAAAAAAATGATGAAGGTTCCTATATATATATGTTTAATGAATTTAAAGAGAAATTGGGTGAAATGAGTCCCGGTATCAAGCAATATTTTAATAATCTTGTTGATTATCAAATTGCCAGACTTCTTCAGAATAAAGAAGGAAGAAAGAATTCTTCTAAAAGCTATTCTGTTTTAAAAGCCACTAAAAAATCTCTTTTAGAGTTAATTGCATCAATAGATTTTAAAGGTTTAGAAAGAGTGATTCAAAGTGATATTTATAGGGTCTTAGGAGATGTTAATTTAATGCTCTTGAGGTATGCAGGTGGTGCAGCTTTAAGTAAGCTTGCAAATGAGACTAGAAAGTATTTTGAAAAGTCCTTAAAAATTAATAGTAAAAACTCATTTGCTAATACTTCTATTGCAAGTTGGTATTTGTATGCCCCAAGGATTGCAGGAGGAGATCCAAATAAAACTTTATCATTTGCTCAGTTGGGACTTAAACATGGTCAAACAGATGTAGAAAAATATTTCGCATATATATGGATAAGTCAGGCATATTTTCTTCTTAAAAATGAAAAAGAAAGCCTTAAATATATACTTAGGGCCGGAGAAATATTTCCTAACGGAGCTTTCCACAAGATGGTTCTAGAGCAAAACAAGGGTGGAAATTTGTTTATGGATTTTCCTATAAAAAATTAGTTGAATAGGGGGTTAATATAACTTATTTAAGATTTATAAGTTAATTTTTGTATGTTAAGGGTATGTTTAATTTTTTTAGTAAATGTTGGTTTATACTCTTTTGAAAAAGGCATAGAAGAATACATAAATAAAATAGAAAGCATTCATACTAAATATTGTTCTGGCAATTTTGAGTTTGATTTTTTTGCACCCGATAAAATTTTTAGAAATGAGCTTCAAAGTATAGAAAATAATATTTTAATGAAATATAGAAGGGAAAGCATTCAATATAATTATTTGAATTTACTTATGTCCTTAGTTTTGTGTGACGTTTCTTATTTAATTAATGATCCACATAAATACAATGAGTTGATTCAAAAATTAATTTGTAATTATAATTTTGCTTCTAAAATTTCTTTAGAAAAGAATGTTCCAGCGGATTATTTTAGGGCATTGGGAGAGCTTGCTATAAATTTAATACCTCATGACAGAAATAGATTATATTTTTATTTTGTTAATGCCAAGAGGCATTTAGAAGAGGCTTTAAAAATAGATGTCAATAACGTTAAAGTTTTTATTCCTTTGTCTATTTTTTATACAGTTAGAGTGTCAAATAGGGATTTTTATAAAATTTTATTGGCAAAAAGCTATATTGATAAAGCAGAAGGTATTAATCTTGGTAATAGGCAAAAATATTTAAAAGAATTAGTAAAAAGTTCTTTTTTAATTCGTACCAATAGAAGATTGGAAGCAATTGAGTGTTTAAAAAAAGCTAAGGCTATCTTCCCTAATGGGAATATGGTTGTGTTGGCAATTGAAAAATTAAAAGAAGGCAATTCCTTTTACTAGAAATGACTTCAAATTTAATTTTAATAAAGATTTAAGGTATTCATGAAAAAGTTGTTTTTTTTAATATTGATTTCAATTTGTTTCGGCGTGTTTGCAAATGAGTTAGATAATGAACTAAGTGATTTAGTAATAAGTGGAGTGGATTTTGAATTTCATCTTGATTATTTTAGTATTCCAAATAATTTTGAAAATAATTTTGATTTTATTTTGAACATTAAGGAGAATGATTCAAAAATCTCACCTTTTTTTAGATTAGGAACTGATTATTCCAAAATGTTTTTATTTGGTTCTGGACTTGCTTATGATTTTAGGAGATTTTTTTCCAAGGTATTTTATGAGATTAGGATCCCGTTTGTTTTTGATTCTAAGAATATTGAACATATTGGCAATTTTGAGTTTGGCTATAATTTTAATTATTTAAGGCTTGAAAATAGATTTAGATCGGGATTAATGAATCATTTAATCAAAGAAACAGAAGGTAGTGTTGATAGGTTATATCAGAATGCTTTAACCTTGGAAAACACGGTTTCGATTTTATTTCCAATTTATTATTCAGAGTTTCAGAGAGCAGATATTAGAACATCTTTCTTATATAAGTATTTACCAGATAATAATGAGCAGTTTTATAGAGTACATTGGAATTTAAAATATCTTGTTTCTATTCCTTTTGGGGAGTTGGGATTTAAGGTTGATCTTGGAATGGCAGGCGATTTTAAAAAGTCTTCTATTTTTGAAGCCGGATTTGATTATAATGCTTTAAATTTTTATGCTTTGACTATTCCCAAAATGGATCAAGATAGTCTTTATTTTAATGTTGTTTCTAATTTTGGATTGGAGTATAGATTGTTTTTTCTTGAAGCATTAAAAAATCTTGCTTCCGACTTGTTTTTGGTGATGTCTTCAGATATTGGATATGGTGTGAAAGAGGATTTCCTTTTAGATAAAGGAAAGTTTCTTTATATCTTGGGTTTTGGGATAGGTTATAAGTTCTTTAAGGAGGTTCCCTTTGTTTTCAAGGTTGGTATTAATCAGGATAAAAAATTATCATTTGGGTTTTTATTAAGTTCAATAATTTTTGAGTGATATTTTTTTTAGAAAATTTTTTAAATTGTACAGTTGAATTTAAATATAGGAGGTTTTGTGGGGGATATTAGTCTAGATTTAAAATTAGTTAATAAAAAATACAAAATTGGGCAGGAAATTGTTCATGCAAATAAGGATATTTCACTGAGTTTAAAATCAAGGGACATGGTTTGGATTTCAGGGCCTACGGGGAGTGGTAAGACAACTTTTATGAATTTACTTTCTGGAATAGATTCACTTGATACGGGAGAGATATGTTTCAACTCAACCCTTTTAAGTTCGATGAATGAAAAGGATAGAACTTTATTTAGGAGATATAATGTGGGGTTAATCTTTCAACATTTTGAGCTTATTCCAAGCCTTACAGGTTTTGACAATATTTCATTGCCCCTAAGATTTTCAAGAAAAAGTGTTAAGCAATTAAGGTCTAAAACGGAAGAATTAATAGAATTTTTTAAACTTTCAAAGTTTGTTAATAAAAAACCTAGATATATGTCTGGAGGACAAAGGCAAAGGATAGGAATAGCAAGGGCTTTTGTTTATGATCCCAAATTAATAATTGGAGACGAAATAACTAGTCATTTAGACAAAGAAACAGCTATTTTTGTTTATTCTTCAATACAAAAGTATCTTAAAGATAAGAATGCAATTGGAATTTTTGTTTCTCATGATTACAATTTAAAAAATTTGGCTAATAAACTTTATAGAATAGAAGATGGAGTACTGTCTTTAGTGGGAGGTGAATTTGTTTAAATTGGCTTTTTACAATATTTTTAGAGATTTAAGGCGTACAATCTTATTGTCTTTGCTTTTAGCAAGTTCCGTGGTATTTTTATTAGTTTTTGTTGGGTATATGAATTTTAGCAGAGAAGGGATGGAAAAAAGCTTTGTCAGTTCAACTGGTCATATTCAAATTGCGAAAGAAAATTATTTTAATCCCAAATTTAGTAGTCTTAAGAATGAGTTATTGCTTGAAGAAAAGGATATCAATCTTATACGAGATGAAATAGTTGGTTATGATGAATTACAATCCACCAATTTAATAGTTAATTTTGATGGGCTTCTTGGAAATTCTTCAACAAGTAACCCAGTTTTTGCATTTGCCTATGAAGACCCAGACATAATTACAAGCAGTTTGTCTTTACTAGAAGGTGAGCCCATTTTTCATGATTCTAATGGGGGTGAGTTTTTACTTGGGAGTAATTTAGCGGCTTCATTTGGTGTAGAAAAAATAACGGAAACCAATTTTGATCTTACACTAATGACAAATTTACTCGGCAGAGGCTTGAATTTTCAAAATATTAAAGTTGCTGGAATTGTAAAATTTCCATTTTCAACAGCAGATAATATTTTTGCAATTACTACTATTAAGACTTTAAAAGACCTGTTTGCATTTGAGGGTGGAGCACATGTGATCCAAGTATTTTTAAAGGATAGTTCTACTTTAGAGACTTTTAAAAAGAAATTAGATAATCTTAAAAAAGATAAGGGAATTGCATTTGATTATAATGACTGGTTTGAGATTAATCCTTACTTTAAATCTGTTTTAGGGATGACGAGAACAACATTTATGTTCATATTAGTCTTAGTATCTCTTCTTATCTTTATTGCATTTTTCCAAATAATGACAGCATTAAGCATTGAGCGCACTAGAGAACTTGGCACATTAAGAGCAATTGGTTTAACCAAATTGGAACTTTTTTACTCTCTATTTTTAGAAATTGTCATTATTTCTGTCATAAATATCGTTATAGGAGTAATATTGGCTTATTTTGCTAAACTTTTTATTCAGTTTCAAAAAATTAGTTTTACTCCTCCAGGTTATTCAGAAGCATATTACATTAATATATTTTATTATGCTAGTGATATAATGTATGTTTCAATTTTCATGTTAGTTCTTGCTATTTTTTCTTCTATTTTGCCATTTAGCAAAGCAAGTAAGAAATCGGTAGTAGAGGTAATGAACGATGTTTAAGATGTTTGCAATTGTTCTTAATTTTTGTGTTTTAACCTTATTAAATGCTGGGGATGAAAAAGGTTTAATAAAAGAATTTGAAAATCTGTATTATCCCCAATTAAAAAGCGGGATTTATGCTTTCAAGATGAATTTTAAAATTAATGTAAAAAACAATTTAGAAGAAAGTGTAGGGCTAAGAATTATTAATATTGATAATAGGGATACACGTTTAATTTATATGTCAGGATCAAAAACGGATTTTGCCTTTTTATCTATTAGGAATAAAGGGCATTTTATGTTAGGAAGACAAGCCAAAATCCCAATTAAGGTAAGTTCATCCTATAAGGTTAAGGGTGCGTCTGAACTTAAAGATATTTTAGGTTTAAATTTTAGTACAGATTTTGTTTTATTAAAATCCGAAGACAATAGGTTTGAATTTCAATCAAAAGAAAAATCAATCTATCCATTTGTAGATTTGTTAAAAATTAATGAAAATGATTTTAAAACTTTACACAAAGACAAGGATTTGAAAATTTTAAAAGAGGTAATTTACAGAAAGGGAAATATTAAAGGAATTGATGCTTTTGTTTATTTTGAAATTGAAGATAAAGCTTTTAACGATTCTAGTACAAAAATTTATGTAAAAGATATTATTAGTACGAGTCTAAACAATTCTATTTTTAGTTTAAAAGGATTTAATAGAATATTTGATATATATTCAAGTTATGTGAATTAAGAGTATATGTGGGATAGTTAATAGTGGGATTTTTAAAAAAGTTTTTCTTAATTCTTTTTTCGACTTTTCCTAATTTTTTATTTTCTGAATCTTCTTTGATTTTTAAGGAACATTTAGGATTAAAAACAAAATTTTCTTTATTATTTCCCGATGAGGATAAAAAAGATTTTTTTGGCACAGGAGCTTTGCAATTCTCCAATGAAGCGTATTTAGGATTTTTATTAAACTATAAGATGTTGGAATTTGGCTTTGCTCCTTCTTTTATTGTGCAAAATG
The DNA here is from genome assembly GCF_000170955.2 of Borreliella valaisiana VS116. Taxonomy (NCBI): domain Bacteria; kingdom Pseudomonadati; phylum Spirochaetota; class Spirochaetia; order Spirochaetales; family Borreliaceae; genus Borreliella; species Borreliella valaisiana. Next base: position 60,849 of record NC_012185.1, read on the forward strand.
ATGATCAATATTTTAGTTTTAATAAATTATTCTTCAATTTAAGCTTTAATGATTTTATTTTTAAATTAGGTAAGCAAAATTATTATTTGGGAAATGGATTAATTGAAAATATTGTTTTAAAAAGGACTACAATAGAACCAGAGTGGTTTTTTGAGTTTTATTATTTTATTTCTAATTATTCTTTTTCCTTGGGTTCTATGTTCGACAAAGAAAGTCTAGATAAATTTTCGTCTCCTAAATATTTATCCCCCTGGCTTTATTTTCAAGCTTCTTTTGATGAAGTAGATTTACTTGCAATGGTTGAATTCCCATTTAATATTGAAAATAAAACTTTTGATATCACTATTATTTTTGATTTTTTATTTGAAGTTTATAGTGGAGTATTTTTTTACTCTACGTTAAGACAAGACCTACTTTGGTCTAAAAATTATAAATTTGATGATTATGGTAATAGATTTTTGCTGGGTCTTAGATATTATATTAGCTTTGAAAATGATATTTTTAATGATTTATCAATAGTATTTGAGGGTTATTCTAAAAATAATAATTATTTTTTGGGATCTGGGATTAAGTTAACATGGATTCGTGAATTATTGCAAACAACGGTTTCCTTAAAAACTAATTTAAATACAAATTCTTTACAATTCTATTTTGACAATAATTTTTTGATTCTTAAAGGATGTTCTTTAAAAGTGGCAAATATATTAGAATTTAATAAAAAGATAAATCTTAAAGATACCCCTTTTTATAATATGTTTACTATTGAATTAAAAATTGAATTATAAAATTTTTAGTTAGTATACTATATTTGTCTATATCCCATTCAAGATAGGTGTATTATATGGCAAAGTATAGAAAAATATAAGAAAAAATATAGACATTTTTTAAAAACTTATAGGATACAAGGTTAATAAAGAGTATAAATATAACTAATAATTTTTATTAGTAAATAGAAGTGGCGCTAGGGACTCTATACATAATATGTGAGGACAAAACATAGATGACGTTGATGCTAATAATTTATTTTTAAACTTAGAAAATGCTAGAAACAACTTAAAAAGCAAGCAAAATAAAAGATGGTAATGACATTTAATTAAAAATGAAAATTATTTTACAATTATAGCCTAAAATCATCTTTAAATAACTGTTTTATTACTTCCTTCACTTTAAAATATTGTTTATCAATAGTGGGTCTAGGCATAAAATACTCCTTTCCATTATACCAATATTCATGTCCTCCTTCACCAGAATACTTAATATCTGGAGAATATAAATCCCTTATACATGAATAAAGCCAAAAAACTCCGTGTTTAAATTTATTATTCTGCTCATTTTTTAACCCACCAAACAACTTAATCAGTTCTTTAGATCGCTCAGAACCTAAGTCTAAAAAGAATTTATTAAAATACTTCTCATTATAGTCATGCACTGGGGGCACATCGCGATAATTAGGATCCTTTAAACTGATTATAGTTTTTTTTATATCTACTAATAAACGGTGTTCAGCCACATATAATTTTAAATTAGAAAATATACCTTCAGCAACAATCTCATCAGTTCCTTTATCGTAACTTTCCATTTCCAAATTCTCAAAAAAATTTTGAGTAGCTTGTTCCTGCTTATCAGGCAAATAACAACCCAATAAAGTTACTGTTATCATGTAAACGCTAACCAAAATCCTCATCTATGCTCCTCCTCCACCTTACTGCTAAAATAATATATAAATTTACTAAACTCAAAAAGCTCTACTAAAGTAGATTTCTCTAGAAAAACAAGTATATACCAATTTTATTTTTCCTCAAGAATTGTTAAATATTAAATCATTATATTGATTTATGGAAATTAAATATTTTAATAATATAATTGTAAAATTAATTTATAAACACAAGCGTAAAAGTTACATTACAATAATAATTTTATTAAAATCAAGTTTTATTGCATTAAAAATGCAAACAAAAAAATTATAAGTTCAAATATACCTGCTTTTTGTAGAAAATTAATTCAAATTGGAATATTGTACACTTAAATTAACACTTTTGGTTGATTTTTTTAAAACCTGTTTATATCTTTCATTTTTTTAAAAAATCAAAACATTATAAAACTTGTATAGCTGATTTGTTTGTAACAGATATAGCGGCAAAAGTAGGACTACACAGAAAAAATAGATCAAGAACCGGTTAAATCTGTTAAAGCTTAAGAAGAACAAAGAAAAATTGAAAAGAGGAAACAAAAAAAAATAGAAATACAAAAACAAGAAGAAGAAAGACGGGCTAAAGGCACAATTGAAATACTTACAAAAAATAAACGAAATAAATAGAGATATCGATGCTATCAAACATAAAAGTTAGTTTATAGGGGATGTAAAGAGGGTAATAGCAGCGGCAACAGAAGTTATAGATAGAATTACAGGTCCCATATATAACCATTTTACCGATGATAATAACGCTATATATCGCTTGATGTGATTTAAATACAGACTTAAAAAAGTTATTGAAAAAATTGTGAGTAATACTAGAAGCGATTTAAGAGCTAAATTAAATAAAAACAATCGAAGATATACTGATGCAGGAAATGAACCCTGGTTAAAATAAAATGCAATGGTTGCAGAAATTGAATCAGACTTAAATAAAATCAGAATTAAAAGAGATTAAAAAATACCTTAAAAATGAATCTAATTTTGAGAAAATTAAAGAGAATATAGCTAACAGATACTATGAATAGCTTTAGTTGTGGTTAAGCTTTATATACGCAAAATAATAATTAGTAAGACATTTGACTATTTATTTGGGGTTAATGTACTTCTATTATTATCTAATAATATAGTTTGGGGTTACTTTTGATAAGTACAAGATAGAATGATTCTTTTGTATTAGGAAGAGTCCTTACTGAAAGATTTAAAAACAAACATAAAAATTGATCAATAAAAACAAATAATAATTTGTTAGTAAAAAGGTATAAAATAAAGTATAGAATATTTTAAGGCAATTAGAAACTTCTTCTAAGATAGCTGAAACAACGAGAAGCAAGAAAGAAATAGAAAAACTTATTCAATAAAAAATTTTTAAAGATTATTTTCTTTAAAGGTATACTAATAAATCCTTGATAAAAAATACCATAACATAACCATTTATAGTCCAATATATAGATTTGTTTTACAAAAAATTTTTATTCTCTCTAGTAAGTAAATCTTTTTTATTAGTTAAGAGTTTAAAGCTTGAATTTTATAATTCATTTGTATATAAAGATAAAAAAAAATAATTTTTAAAAAAAGATATTAATAATTTAAAATAAACAGTAAATAAAGATACGGCTGAAGTTGGATATGAAAATCAATATAAAATGAAAAATGGGATATTTAAAGAACTAATGAATGTTAGTGATAAGAAGCCATTATATGATGATGTTAATAAGGAAGGATCAGATACTGCAAATAGGGGTGCATGTTTTGTCGATATAATGAATTCCCGCAGCACAATGGTTCAATTGGATTGTGAAGAAGTTATGAATGGGTTATAAGAGAATAAAGACAATCTTGATTAATCAAATATTAATGGTTAAAAGAAGTGAAAACAAAATTTGAAGAGATTTAATTGCAAAGATTAATTTTTAGAAAAACATGCAAATAATTTTATTGTATCTTAATGAAACTAAGACAAATGATATTGATTCTTCTGACAGAAAATATTTAATAGAGCACGTTAATAAAGAATATAAAGATCTAATTACAATTAAGCTTCAAAGAATAAAATCGGAATATTATAATATTGTATCTAAATTTAAACTTTTTTCAATTTTTATTTAGAATTTATTTTTTAAGATTTGTTTATAAAATTCAATAAAAATTGCTTTGTCAACTCTTTTAACAGTGCTTGTTTAAAATTTTTAATAAGCAAGATTAATTCAATCAATTAACATACAATAGTAAATTGTAACTTAGTATATATAAATTAAAATGCAATAGTTTTGCCTCTTTTAATAGAAAGGTTTGTTAATTTTTGGAATCCAACTTAAAATGATTTAGAATTGGTATTTACTTTAAAGGCGAGAAAGCATGAAATTTAAAAGTAAATATTTGGCTTTGGGATTACTTTTTGGTTTTATCAGTTGTGATTTATTCAATAGAGATGAAATGAAAGAGGAATCCCTCGGTTTTCTTGATGAGAAAGGCTCTATCTTAGGTGCTAGTGAAAAATCTGTTAAAATACGTCTACTCATCATGTAAGGAGTAAATCTGCTAATAGTAGCAATTTATTACAAAAAATTGTAATGTTGGGGGAATAAAGTTTAAAACCTAAATTATTAAAAGAACAATCTGAACCTAGAAAGGAAAAAATACAAAAACAACAAGATGCGTATATAGGGATAACTCAAGGAAGTTTAAATTTCCTTAACGGTGAAAGTGTGAATTAAATGAGACTATTGAAAGCAATGAAATTGATTTCAATATAGATTCTGATTTAAAACTAAAGAGTGGCTTACAAACCATTTCAGGCTCAAATCCTATTTCATCAATGTATGAAATAGAGGAGGAAGATTATTATGAGGAAATAAGATTAAGCAATCGATATGAATCTTATCTGAAAAGCGTTGAATATAATGTAGATTTAGCAATTAAAACAATTGACAAGATATATAATAATTATTTTTTGTTTTCAACAAAACAAATCCAAATGTATTCTACGTTCCTTGACAGCACTACTAAAATCAAAGCTAAAGAAAAGACTAAAAGGTTTAAAAAAGAAGAACTTCAGCACGATCTTAAAAACTTATTGAATTATATTCAAGTAAGCGTAAAAACCGCGACGAATTTTATATACATAAGCGAAATACATGCAAAAAAAAAGATTAGATAACATCGAAGCAGAGGTAAAAAATTTAATTTCAAAGATCAAAGAACAATCTAATCCATACGAAGCATATAAAGCAATAGCAACTTCAATCTTGTTAATGAAGGATTCTCTTAAAGTAGTACAAAGTGTCATTGATAAGAGTGGCGTTTGGTACTAATATTTAATATTATTTTATTTTTAAAAAAACAGGCTACAACAATATGTAGCTTGTTTTAAATTAAATAAATAAGTTCTGGTTATAAAAAGTGTTGATTATGGACGGGAAAATAGAATTTACCCAATTTACAAAAGCCATATTAATTAATTTAGGAAAAAGTAAAAAATATTGTTACAAGCTATGTCAGAATATTATGATTACAACGTTTTAAAAGAAGTATCTAAAATCGCTTTTTCCCTTAAGCTTATTACAGAATAATGTTGTAAGATTGTTTTAAAAATCTGCCTGATTTTATCAATTTAAGATTGGAACTGTTGCAACTAAAAATTTAAAGAATCATATTTTAAGAGATTGTGGACTATCTTATGAAAAGATAATGATAATTTCTGATGCTTTGGATATCATTACCACTATTATTCAATAAAATATTATTATAAAGAAACAAAAACTAAGATTATGCGCTTTCTGAAATAAGGCAGTGCATCATGCTATGACAGATGGCTGTTCTTATAGAACCTAAAAAGCTATTATGGGAAGATGTAGGAAGATATTTTTTTAATCTTTGATTTAGAAATATTAGTTCACAACAATTAAATTATTTAGATTTTGATAAAATTGACTATATTAAAGGATATGAAGAAAAAGCTCTGAATAATCTTTAGAATTCATTGTGATTATTAAGAAGGGCTAAAAAAGATTTGCAAATAACATAAATGATTTTTGTAAGCATAAATAATGAAAATTAATGATATTGTAAAAACAAATGATCCAATCTCTTTATAAAGACTTATTAAAAGATTTATAAGAAAAGAAAATATTAATAATCTAAAAGACTTTTTTATTCTTGTAAAAAATAAACTTTTTTCAATAGATAACAATTCAACAGAAGCAAATATAGAGTCTTTACTAAAATATCTATATTTGAAGAACTAAATTATTTATTAGAACAAACAAAAAGGTGGGCAAATAGAAGGGGTGACGTCTAGAGTAGATATGCTATTTTTTTGAATGTAGTAAAGATAAAATAAATTTTAATAAAAAATTAAAAGAAGCTAAAAATAATAATGAGCCTATTCCAGCTGAAGATATTTTACTTATAGCAGAAATTAAAAGTCCTTCTTTTAATTTTGACGCTAAAGATAAAGTTAAAGAAGCAGAAGATCAGCTATATAGATATCTAAATCAATATCAAAAACATTATGGAATACTTTCAAATGGAAAGATATGGAGACTTTATGATAAATCAAAAGTAGTTTATGGAGAAAAAAGATATATTTAATTTGATTTTTCTAAAATTGAAGAAAAAGAAGAATACAAAAAGCAAGAATGGTTTGTATTATTTAGCTACCTTATATTCCTAGTTACAAAAAACTAAGCATAAAAGAGCAAAATAAAATAAAACAAGAAATACTCAGCAAAGATAAGCATCTTTTAAATATTTAATACAATGAAGAGAAAAATAGTATAATTCCCATTAACAATATTTATAAAAATAATTTTAAAGATTTTTCTAGTGGTGGTGACCCAAATCTTTTTAGATACTTTGTTACATTTAATTTAAAATTAATAAAAGAAAAAGGTAATTTAACCTATCTAACCCCTTTTAGTCTTTGGAGTGAATCTAGCTTCAGATCACTAAGAAAACACATATTTGCTAACTATAAACTTAATTATATTTATCAATTTGAAAATAAAAAAAGATTTGAGGATGTAGATTCACTTTTTAAATTTGCAATATTTCAACTTAATAATACTAAAACCCATACATCTAGCTTTAAAGCAAAATTTATGATCCAGAGTAGTGATAATATTGTAAAGGAAATAACTAAAGATTTAAAAGACAACAAAGACAATGTTTACCAAGGAATTGAATTAAACATAAACCAAATTAAAAAACTGTCTGCTATCCAAAAATCAATAATAGAATTTAAAAGTAATGAAGAATTTAATTTAATTAGAAAAATGTTTAATTCATTTAGTGTTCTTAATGAAGCATATATTGATTTTAAAGAAGGATTACATTTAATAAAATATAAGGCATTATTCAAAGAGTATAGTAGTGAAAACTTTATATTTCTTTACCAAGGATCAAATATCTGTCAATTTAATTCAAGATTTTTTCAAAATAAAGATGCAAAAGAAAGTTCTAAATTACTATGGATAGCAAAAGAATATTTGAAAAAACTATTAAATGAAAATGATCAGCATCAAACAGAAAGAATACTTTATAGAAAAATTGCAAGCAATACCAATGAAAGAACCATGATTAGTACTTTTTCTCCTAAAAATTGTTATTGCGTAAATTCAATATATATAAACTGCGAGAAAGTACCAATATCTATTTTTAAAAAACTATTTATTATATCTGTTTTTAATTCATTAGCATTTGACTTTATAATTAGAAGATTTGTTGATTCAAATGCTACAAAATCATGTCTTTATTAATGTCCAATGCCTCAACCCGAAGAAAAAGACATTTTAGCCAATCCCCTATATTTAACTTTAATAAAAAATACTTCTTTATTAATAGCTAAAAATGATCCCAAGAATTTTTCTAATTTACTTTACTTGAAACATTTTGAGTTTAGCAAAGAAAAAATTAACAAAATTCTAAAATTATATACTAAAGATAAATTTTTCAAAGAAAAAGAAAAAGAAAATGACTTTATCATAGCTAGCCTTTACTCATTAACCAAATAAGATTATATCATTTTACTTAATGACTTTAGAGTATTAAAAAATAAAAAAGGAGAAGATTATGTTTTGTCTTTAATAAAAAGATATGAAAATTATTTAAGAATAAATAAACCTTGCAAAGCTTAATAATTCAATCACAGCTTATTGTTATAAAGAGATTTATATTTAATAAAATATATGTTTTTATTAAATATTTTGCTGTAAAACGATGTAAAAGTTATTCCTAGTGAAGTGATTTTTAAAGAAAACAAGAGAGAACCTAAAAATTTTTAAAAATTGAATAAAATAATATTTATGGATTTAAAAATGCATCAATGTATCATGATAGTTGTTTTTATATAGATAAAGACATTAGAAATAAAGAGCTTATAGTCTGCATAGAAAGCCATAGGGAATATATTAGTAACCTTATGTAATTCCTTTTGTACTACATATATAGTAAAAGAAGCCTATTTAGTAAAAATTATTGGCAATTTATAAAAAAAGTTTTTATAGTTTTTTATATTAATTACTTATAAATTTTTTTAAAAAACATCTGTTCTTATAACATATTTTAATCTTTCTAAATCATTCCTAATATCACAAGTTTCTACAATATTTTTTTATCATTACTATCTTTTATCTTGCTTCTTAAAGTTCTTTTAAGCTTAAAAGATTAAATCTATTTATTTAAAATGTCACTGAATTATTTATTATTCATCAATAGGGATCTTTATTATGGGTTTTATCTTCATTAGCTTGTTTATCTTTATAGTGAAATGTGTGAGTATATAGCTACATTAACTCTTCTTATATAGAAGTTTAAAAGAATTTGTCAAGTTGTCATTAATCCCCTCAAAAAATTATAAATTAATGTATCCAAGTTCTTTTGAAGCCTCTTTTAAACAATTGCAAAAAACCCAATTCTATTATTGCCCAAAATCAATATTTGATACTTCAAAATTAACTTTGGGCTTTTAGCTTCATATTTTTCTTCAAGCTCTTTGGTTGGTTCAAATGCTATTATTTGAGTTATTAGTACTTCACTTTCCTAATATTTTATGGTTATTAGCATTAATAGAATAATAACTAAACCATAACAATGACAAAGTTTTAAATCGAATGGGTGAAAAAATATAAGAACGATTAAACTCTTAAGTTCTTTAATTAAAACATTAAGCCTATCTTTAATTAAAGATAGGCTTTTACATTATTATAATTTTAATAGATATCTTCAAGGTTTTTTATTAATAAGAATAATATTTCACTTCTTAGTTCTCTTGCTTCTTTAATTTTTTCTAGAATTTGATTTAGAAGTGTGGTTACATGAGATTTAAGCTTAGTGGTGTCTGTTTTTATAAGATTTTCATTATTTTGATAATCTAATAAAATTTGGTTTATATCTTCTGAGAAGATTGTTTTTATAGATAATAATTTTTCAAACGAATTTTTAAGCTTCTCTAAATCTGAAATCTCTAGTTTGTCTAAAGTATCTTTTTTAGGATATAAGCAAAAAATCATTTCGTCGAGAATAGATCCAAAGTCTCTAATGGCGTTAAGCAGGCCCCCATGTTGTTTTGACAGTATTATAATTTCTGAAATTTCCTTTAGTTTATTAATATCAATATCATTTAAGGCACAATAAGTCAATTTTCTATAGTTTTTAGATCTTGCAGTATTATCTGCTGCTGATTCCTTTGGTGAGTCTATCCAAAACAATGTTTTGAAAACCCCCATTCCATATTGGTTTGAAGGTTCTTCTACCGATTTTTTTTCATATTTTTTTCTATCCGTGTTAGCTTTTTCTATTAAATTTCTTAAATCATCAAGCAGTTTGTTTTTTGCTCTTTGATTAGGATTTACTTCTTGATTTGGTGTTACTTCTTGATTTTGGGTTATTTCTGTTTTAGGAGTTAATCCCTTTTTATTGGATTTTAGTCTTTTTTTATTAGAGTGATGATTTGCATCTTTTTGATTGGTGTTAAAATCTGGATTGCAGGCAGTTAAAAATAGAAAAACAAATATTCCTACAATTATATTATATTTCATAAATATTCTCCTTAATTAAAATCTAATATTTAATATAATTCAATATGAATATAATTCAATATTTAATATAATATTAAAACAAGTGTAATAATATTTTCATTTCAAGAAGTTTTATAATATTTTAAGATTTTTACAAAATTTATTTTGATATATTTTAGATTAATTTTTATTTATTTAAATCATAATATAGGCATAATATTATGTCGCGGAATAATGTTTCTAGTTTTTAGCAAGTTGCATTTTGAGTCGCAATATACTTGCTTGCTTGAGCTTGAAATTCTAATAATAGTTCTATCTTAAGTTGCCAGAAGCGCTTGAGGGCAGGGAGTCTAGTTTAACAACTTTAAGAGAATCGAATGCATTAGAGTAGCATGCTGACATTGTAATTTTTTTGAATTAAGAGAACAAGAATATAAAAGGTAATAATAATGCTTTAATCGGGGAGGATGTTTCTAAAGTAAAATGGTAGTTGCTAAAAACAAAAATAGATAGGCCTATTGGCATTGCAACCATGGACTTTATTACCCTGAGTTCGGGAGATTTAGGCGTAAAACGTAGTGCAAAAAAGCATTTGAACAGTATTTGCTTTTTTGTAAAATTTCTAAAAATTTTGAGTTTCTTAAATTCGTCAATTTTGGAAATGTTCTGTTATTTGGATGGTATTTGTGTTACACTGTATTTAGTGAATGATTTCTAAGTGGGAATATTATAGGGTCGGCGTTGAAAACGAATATTACTGAAGAACAAATATATAAAGAGTTCCTTCGATTAGGAATGAAGCAACTAATAGCTCAAGATTTGTCAAAAAGATATTATCACAATGAACTTACATATAGAGATTTGGAAAATTTAGAAAAACAATTCGGTTTAAAGTTTGATAATCTTATTTCTGAGATCTCTTTTGTAGAGAAAAATTTAGATACTAAGATTGATGGTATAAAAAATGAATTTAATGCCAAAATAAACGGTTTAAATATTAAAATAGATAATTTAGATGCTAAAATTGATATCGTTAAAAGCGAGCTTAATACTAAGATTGATAATGTAGAAAAAAATTTACAAAAAAATATATTTGATTTAGCACAAGATCTTAAACAAGATCTTGACGAAAAATTAAAAGTTCATGAAAAGGTTTTTTTGGAAAAGCTTAAGGTTAGCAACAGAGTAATAAGCATTGTGGTAGTAGTAGTAGTGCCTGCTGCTATATCTATTCTAGTTCCTTATGTTATGTCGCTGATTGGTAGCTATTTCAAATAGATTGCAAAGAATTTTTCACCCCGATTAATTAATGAAAAAAATTTTAGATATAATTTGCTTTTGAAAATTTACTAGTATTTTTGTAAATTGCTATATGTCTTAGGCTTGTATTAATGTATAATTTAGATTATGCAAATTTTTGTAAGATTCATTTTTAGTGAATAAATTCGCAATTAAAATTTGTAATGGTGGAGTAAGCTCATTAGAGCTGTTTAGATAATAATTTAGATTGCTTTGATTGAGCTTAGAGATGAAAATGACCCAATGTAGTTGGGTTTTTGGTATGTATTTAATATACAAGGTGTTTTAACTAAAAAAAAGTTTTGTGAATTAGAATTATATTTAATTTCATATAGAGTTTCTTTTGACTTTGTAATCGGAAAGTAAACAATTTTTAGCTGTTTAGTAGTAATATTAAAATCAAATATAATTTTTGATACATAGTTAATTTTGTCTGCACCTATAGATAGTAATATATTTTTGTTTATATTTTCAATACATTTGGAAATATCATTAGAGCAAATTAGAGAGTATGTTTGAATTTGTAAGCTGTTGTCCAACATATAAGAAAGTATATCAGATTTGAAATTGTAAGGGGTTTTGATATTCAGATTTTTTAAATTAGCTAATAGAATTCTAGAAGCCATAATAATTCCCAAGTAATTGGTGAATAGTGCTAGTAGAATTGATAAGATGTTCACTAATTAAGATGAATTCATCCAGATTGTTTTTACTCAAATTTTTTTCTAAATCTAAGCCTACCAAGAAAAAATTTGAGTAAAAACATATTAACATCATATTTTTTTATGTAAAAAAAGTCATAATTTTTTTGACTTTTAGCTTTTTAGGTTAAAGTTTACTATTTTTGAACTAGGGTTTGAGTTATTTGGGTTAATCTTTAGAGATAAAATATTTATACTATAAAAAAATTAATTAATTTATTATTATTTAGTACGACTTTAAATAAATAAAGCTAATTGAAAGTTTAAACCATTTAAAAGGTTTAAAAGGTTTCTTAGTCGCAAGTAAAACCCAAATAAATCTAGATATTAATTAATCTATACCCCCTCCCCAAATGGGAGGGGTATAGATTAATTAATAATAATACTAATGATGCTGTAAAGCATATAGTCTTAATATTGTTTACTTTAATAAAATAAAATATTAATTTAAAAAAATTTTTATTTTTTTTAAAAATCTTTACCTATACGTGAAGTAACACATTATTATAGATAATTATTCATAATAATATCACAATAAAAATATCAGTACTATAACAATAATCAATTGATCTTATTATCTATGATGACCCCCTCTTAACTCAGAATCAAAAAACTATTTACATTACTAACATTCTTTTTTTTTAAAATTTTTCAATCCACTATTCTTTTATTGCATTTTCTATTTATTTTTGTAAACCAGATTTCATAATAGTAAATATAAAAGCAATCAAAAAAAGAATTTAAAATATATTAAAGGCCTCAAAAATCTTTAATTTTAATACAGAAATAAAAATTCTAAAATAGACCCTAAAAGGTTCGAATAGTGGTTTTCCCTATTTTAAAATTAATATTATATTTATTAAAACTTTATTTGCTAGCCTTCTCTAGTAAGACTTATATCAGGGAATTTTTCAATTTTAGAATATTTATTATACAAACTCTATGCACTATTATTATCCCCTTTTCCAGCTAAGCTACATCTATATAATCTAGAATTCATATTCTAAATGCTTCAATATAAATTTTCATATATGCTATTTAAATACAGTGTTTTCATCTGAATCTACCTCTGCACCTCATCAATTTTAAAAGAGTTGGAAGCATTAATACTAGCTTTATAAAAAATAACAATAAAAACGATCAAAAGAAAAATCAAAGATGCATTCTTAATTAAGAATGCATCTTAAAAATTAAAAGAAATTAAACCATACACACTATAAATCACACAAAAACTCAAATCACAAAAAGATTACTTCACTATTTTCACACTCCACAAAAATATAAAGAAAACTAGACTTAAATGGGTTAATTAAATACCCCCCCCTCCAAAATCAAGTCAATCAAGAATAAATAAATTTCTTAACCAAAACTTTAAATTTAATCTCGCAATTTCTTAACTAAACTAATCAATAAATACAATTAGGGTTTCAAATCCTATATAACGTTTATATAGATTTTAGAAATGATTTTACAACACAAGTATCATGTCAATAATACAGAAATAATTTTAGATACTAATCCAGATCATTTCTGAACTATTGCTTAGTATATTTATTGTGATTATTGTTTATAAAAACCTTATGTAATTATAAAGAATTGCTATGGTTGATTCCCTAGTTATTTATTATTAATTAATTTTTGAAAATCTTTTTTTATCAATTACCAAAAAACGTAAAATTATAAATGAATGAATTTAAAGATACGCAAATATTTGTACTACTTAAACCTCTCCTTATAGCTAAGCATCAAAGATTAAATTAAAATTAATTAAAAATCAAAGTGAGACATATTTAAAATAAAATTAGAATTTTAAATATATTTGCATTATAATAATATACATCTAAAGCTAAAAGAGAGAGATATATATGGACAATAAAATTTTCTATATTTCAGTAGTTTTTTCAATTTTGATAATTAGTTGTGATTGGGGAACTACTAAAAATAAAAGCACAAAAATTGCTGAGTTATTAAATAAAAGAGAAGAGGAGTCTGAAAATCAAGAAGGGGAAAACTTGGGTAAAAACTCTATGTCTAAAAATGGTATACCCACTATTGATGTAGACACTGTTAACTTAGAGAGTTTAAATGTAAATTTAAATAATCTTCCACAGCAAGTTGATAATCCTATAATCCCACATTGGGAAGCTATAGCTCCTGAAGTAAGAACAGAAGTAGAGCCAATGGATAATATTAATGTTGCTGCAATAACTCTAAAACCAGATTTAGAGGATTCTTCAAGTAGTGCTACTATCGGTGGTGTGGAGGAGATTTTACCTATTAAACCCCAAAAAGAACCAAATAAAACTACTTTACCTAGTAAGTTAGAAGATTTAAAAAGCTTTCTGAAAACAACGCATGAGAAGGAAGCCTTTAAGGAGGCCGAAAATACGCAAGCTAAACTTAGCAATTCTAATATAGGTGAAGGAATTGTTAAGTTTCATAAAGAATATGAAAACCTTTCTAGTTTATTTTGGAATATACAAAATAAACTTCATACTCAAAAGGATTTACTTAGAAAAGATATTGACTTTAAGAAAGATAGAGAAAAATATAAAGTTATGTCTAGATCCTTTTCATATATAGAAAAAAAAATTAAGGATTTGCATTTAACGTTGGATGAAATTCAACGTAATTTTCAAATTGCAGATAGTAATTGGGGTAATGCTAGCTCTCTTTTAAAAGAATCTACAGAAAAATTAATTCTAGCGATTGAAAAAAGATACGATAATGAGAGTAGAAATCAGGGTCAAATTGGTGGATCCGCTAATTGGCAAGATATAAATCTGGCTAATAATTTTGCTAAAGATGCAAAGCACAATGCAGAAGATTCCATGAATAACTTGGAAAATGCGGCTCACTATTTTCAGTACAGTTGCTCAGGGAAAAAAGAAGCTCAAAGGATATTAGAAGAAATTCAAAAAAAATTCTCACAAATGGGTATTTAATAAGTAATATTTTAAATATTATACATAATATTGGTTGATTGCTAATATTGTGTATAATATTCTTATTTAAGATCTGGTAGTATTTTACAGCTTCTTTTTATTAATAGTCTTTAGCTACTCACCTTTCCTTATTGATCTTAGTAAAATAGAAAATATACGGTAGGAATATATAGTAATCTCAAACCTTTTATTTTACTTTTTAATTAATCAAATCTGTATAATAACTATCTTATATAAAAAAATGGTTATTACTTTTTTGTTGTGGCCAAAGTATTGGATAAATTCACAAAAGTGAAGCTTTAAAAAAAGCAATAGATTATGCCATTGAGAAAATTTTGGAAAAAAATTTAGTATTGTTTATGATCATAAAGGGAATTTTAAAATGGTAAAAAGTAAAAAAATAATATTAAATGATAGGATCATAAAAAACAATTATACTATTTCTACTATTAGGAGTACTAAAGAACGAAATAAAAAAGTATTGGGTTTAAAAATTGAACTTAAAAATAGAATCGAAGATGGGATAAATAACTTTAACAAAAAAGTTAAATCCATATCTAAAAATTTACAAAAATAAATTATCTTTTAAATTTTTTTCCTTAATTAAATTAATGCAATAAGGAATGAATTTATTATATCTTATTGGTTCTTCTCTTATAAATAACATTCCAACAAGATATAAATATAAAAGATATTAAAGATGGGAATATATTATCTATATAAATAAAATATAAAGCCAAATAAAAAAATACAAGCATATATAATACACCATTTAAAATAAAACTCGAAAAACAAAATTTTAAAATAAAAACTCTACTATTTAAACATAACAAAGAATATATTAATGCCCCTATGAAAATAACTATATAATTACTATAATTAAACAGCTTTAAAAAGGGTAAAAAAATTCCCAAGCTAAAAATAATTTCAAACAAAGAAAAAACTACGCACATGATATCACTGCACACTGAATTACTAAATTCAACTATACCATTTCTCAACACTTTAAAATATAGTAAAAAATAATATCCAAGTATATTTATAGTTGACAAATACAATAAAAAAAACTTAAACCCACATCTAATAAATCAAAATTTAAAATCCAACTATTTTTAGTTTCATCAAAGTTCATAATAAAACATATGAAATATATAAAAGTATTTATTATATTTTGCAATAAATAAAAATAAAAATTTTCTCCTATTTTTTTTCTATTTTGAGGATTAACAAAATTAAATAAATAAGTCCTAACTAAACCAAAACTTAAAAACAAACTTACAGAAAAAATTAAAATTAAAATTAAAATTAAAATTAAAAACATAATTTACCCTTAATTTGTAAAAAACTTAAACCAAAAACAATTATGTTGCTAAGTACATGAATTAAAACAACACAATAAAAATTTTTAAAAATAAAAAATACTAAAAAATAAATTATTCCTATCAAAAATTTTGATACAAAAATAGCAAGTCCAAAATGTATATGATTAAATCCATACGCAAATGCACTTAATAGCATAACAACTAGCAACTCACATTGTAATTTTTCTAAAAAAAATCAAAAATTAAAAGTCTAAAAATATATTCCTCAGCAATTGCCATAAAAATAACAGCAATAAAATATGACATATTATAATTATCAGCACCTATAAAAAACACAGGGGCTTTTTTATTTAAAAAAATACTCAAAAATATTTCTAAAGATATTGTAATAATAGGTATAAAAATTATTAAAAATACATGCTGCATCCTTAAAAAAGGTATATCTATAGCAAAAAGATTAAAATAAACAATTATAAAAAATGATGCAAAATAACAAAAACGCTTCATAAATAAAACTGCATTTCTTGTATTCAAAAAAAATACAAACTCCCGAAGGGAAAAGCAAATATGGAACAAACAAAAAACTAAGGTATTGGATGTGGGTAATATTCATCTAAAATTTCTCCTTTCTTTTTAAAATATGGATGCTCATCAAAGGGGTAAAATGGAAAACACATTTTAAGCAACTCTGGAACAAGAATCCTTATAGATCTAAAAGATGTACTTTCTAATTCAGGAGGAGTTATATCGCAATAAACAGCATATTTACTTACAGATCGTAAAATATTTAAACTCATATCCAATTCATTTTTAACTAAGTTTTTTTCAGAAGATATTTCTAATTTAGTTTCATTATCCATAATAGAATTCAACAAAGAATCTTTTAAAGAAATTTCATTCAAGTTGGCATAATATAAAAAATTATCATCCAAATTAAAACTGTGCCTCAGACTATTTAATGTTAAATTACTTATCTCTTTGGCTTTAAAAAAATAAATTAAAGGTAAAGACTGAGCAACTACAGCAGCTTCTTCTACAGCTCTTAACAAAACATACTCTTTATTAAAGCCTCCTTGAATTCCACAAACCAAATACGGAATCGATTTTTTCTTATTTCTTAAGAATGCTGCATAAACTGGCATTCCCAAATCCCTATCAGAATAATCCAAAACAACTAAATCAAAATAAGATTCAAGTTCTAAATCACCAATTGATTTTCTCAAAAATTTATTACTTTTCCAGTCAATCACAGGCCTTTTAGATTTCATGTACCAATTAGAAATATAGCAATGTAATTGTATTACCTCTATTATTGCATTGCTAAGTGCAATCTCTACTGACCTATGAACTGCTGTTCCTGTACTAAAAGTTGGCATTTTAAAATTCTGATGGTGGATACCCATAAAATCATATCGCAAGGGACCCATATTTTTTCATTAGAATGAATTAAAGATGGCAATAAAATCCAATAAATCTCATCACTCTCACAAACTGTTGTATAAGGAAGGTTAAAATTTCTATCTAAATCTGAAAAAACGTTTCTATACTCCAAAGGCATAACTTTATACTTTGAAGTAACAATAAGCATGATCAACTAATCTTGTTTTTTTGGGATATTGGGCTGACATTCCTAATACTCCCTCTAGGTGACATAACAAATTATAAAAAAGAATGCTTCGGGCGACAGTCTGCCTTAGTTTTTATTTCCTTGGAATAATAAGCTTTAAGATTTAGAGCTACATTTATATCTCTATTATGCAAAATATTACAACTACCGCAAGTGTCCACCTAGTATTACTTAATTTTAGAGTTGTATTTTTAATACCAAAATTGTTGCATAGCTTGCTTAATGAAAAACATCTATCTAATTTTATGCAAAGAGGATCCATGCCATTCTGATTTATAATAATTATCTTACAAACTAATACCATACTAAATCATTAATAATACTTTTTCCAAACATTCCTTTTTGCATGCATTTAAATAACAATTACATAATTGTGCTAATTAACTTTTTACTAAAACTATTTCTTCTACAATGATATCAAAATATCAGCATATGTTTGTTAATAATTTTGTTATTTCTTTTAGAAAAATCATAATAAATTCAATAAAAGTTCCAATTTAAGT
This sequence comes from Borreliella valaisiana VS116, assembly GCF_000170955.2. NCBI lineage: Bacteria > Pseudomonadati > Spirochaetota > Spirochaetia > Spirochaetales > Borreliaceae > Borreliella > Borreliella valaisiana. The sequence continues at coordinate 78,957 of NC_012185.1, forward strand.
TATAAAATCCAACATAAATATCTTATTTGGCTTTTCTTACAAATTTATAGTATTTTTAAAAAAAATCAAATTAATCAGTGTGGATCTTTGTACAGCCAAGTTGGTACTACTTATAGGAGGGCTAAGAACTAACTTTAAATTTTGATATTAACTAATTTCATTAAAATAAAATTTTTTGTCATTTCTGCAATAAGCATATAAAATTTAAAAATTTCCTAAATTAATAAATACTTGCAAGTTTTAATATTACTAAAAACCTCACTTAACAAAGTGCTATTATATAATCAATATAGACATTTCTAGTATATCTTTACTAAAAGATAAAACTTAATATGAAAAAATCTGCAACCATATACTACGAAACTCTTTATCTATTAAATCAAACCGATTAATCTAAACAAAAAATTAATATTCTGCGCTTAATATTTTTTAAAAAAGAAGTTAATTCTTCTCTTTTTTTATTCATATAAGCTAACCAAGCCCAAACCAAAAACACGAAGTAGAAATTAAATTTTCAATATCAAATAATTTAATATTATTACTTGAAAATAATATTAAATTATTATATTATTTTTTTATATTAAAATTAATAAGTACTAAATTTAATATAAAAAGAGAACATTTTGAAAAAAAATAAATTAAATATCATTAGGCTTAACATTATTACAGCAATATTAACATCAATTTGTATATCATGTGCACCTCTTGACAACGTTAATCCAAACAAGCTAAAGAGCCATATCAATCCTAGAAAACTAAAAAAAACAAAAAGCCGTACCAATTCAAAAAATCTAGCAGAAAATAATCAAAATCTTAAAAATGAATCTCAAAATCCAAAATATTCAAATCAAAACCTTCAAGAAAAAATCTTGCTCTCAAAATTAGAAAAAATTGATAAAGATCTGAAAGATCAAAAAAAACAAGAAGATATACAAATAGTTAATATTGATGCACAATATGATTTCCTAGAAACTTTTAAACTTCAAAACGATGGGGTTTTCATGCACATTACAAAAATGATATTAAAAAGAATAATTTACTCATCCTTAAATTACAAAAAAGAAAAAATATTGCTATTAAAAGAAATTCTTAAAAAACTTGACAATGATGATAAAAACCGAAAAATAGCTCGTATATTTCTTGAAACATCTAGAGATATTCAGCTTCAAATAGAAAAAATACATTCAATAAAAATACAAAATATAAGCAAAAAAGAAGCCGAAGAGCTACTACAAGATAGGGAACATAGTTTAAAGACAAAACAAAATTTTGCAAAAACATTAAACGCAACCATTGACGCTTATAGTAAAGATTTCAACAACCTGAAAACCAATCTAAAAAATCTAGCAACTCACATAGAAGATAAATACCACCATATTTCTCTTTATCGACCAAATAAAGTCTATTAATTCTTGAAAAGAAATTACACTTTTAATTAAATCTATTTTTTTATAAAAACACCATACACTAGCATAATAAAATATGTTGGTGTAATACGTTTCTGAATAGCCCCCAAAGGAGTGAAATTAATTTTCTGAAACTGAATAAAAAGTTTAGCAAAATAAGCCAATATTATTCCTATAAAGATATTTATGACAGAGATAATGATAATCTCTAAAAATAATTAGTAAAAAAGTTTTAATTTGGTTAAACCAATTGCTATTAACGTACTCAGTACTCTAGTACGTTCAATACTTAATACTGTCATTATCTGGAAAAATGCAATGAATATAAGAAGAGATACTAAAAACAATATAAACACAAATGTTGTTCTGGTCATTCCTAAAACAGAGATTTAAAGTAGGAATTAATTTTAAACCAATCATTATAATCAAATAAAATCCCCTTATTTTTTAAGATTATCTAATTTCTTTTCTTTTTCAAAGTCTCTAAAGTAGAACTATCCTTCAAAACCACTTTGGATCACGTGTGCCTCCCCACCCTCAAATGCAAATAAGTATTTTAAAGTCTTAATAGTAGTAATTGCAAAAATATTATCTGCTGCTGTCGAAAATGGGAATTTTATAATTCCAGCAACTTTAATATTTTGAAAATTCAAACCTTTCCCGAACAAATTTGTCATTAGTATAAAATTAGAATTGGTTTCAATTATTTTTTCTATACCAAATGAAGCAGCTAAATTACTCCCCCAAGTAAAAACTCACCCCCATTAGAATCATGAAAAATAGCTCCCCCTCAGCAAAGACAGACTGCTTGTAATTATATCTGGGTTCTTCATAGACAAATTTAAAAACTGGATTACTTGTTGAAGAATTTCCAAGAAGCCCATCAAAATTAAATATTAAATTCGTAGATTGTAATTTATCATAACTAACTATTTCATCTCGTATAAAATTAATATCTTTTTCTTCAAGCAACAACTCTCCCCCTTAAGACTACTAAATTTAGGATTAAAATGGTTTTCTTTAGCAATTTGAATATGTCCAGTCGAACTGACAAAACTCTTTTCCATCCCCTCTCTGCTAAAATTCATATATCCAACAAAAACCCAATAAAATACTACAGAACTTGTTAGAAGTAAAGAAAATATGATTCAGTACTAAAAGCAATCTTTTGAAAGATAAAGTTACAAAAAATCTTATTAGTAATTCTAATACAGGTAAAGAAATTATTAAATTCAAAGAAGAATATTATAAACTTTATAATTTGTTTGGAAATATGCAAGAAAAATTTCATAGTCAAAGTAATTTATTTATAAGGGATACTAATTTTGAATAAAATAGAAAAAACACACGGTTATATTTAGATCCTTTTCATCTATAGAGAAAGAAATTGGGGATTTGAATCATAAGTTAACTGAAATCCAAAGCAATTTTCAAACCTCAGATGATAACTGAAATAATTAAGGCCTTCTATTGGTATTAAAAATAATAATAGATATCCTTACAACATTATATTTTGGGGGAGATATAAGACATCATTTACTCACCACATTTGACAAAAACATATATACTTAATTTACATGGTAATTCTATCAGAAAAAAAAAGAACTGGTTAGTAAAAGTTAACTACAGCAGC
>NC_012204.1 GCF_000170955.2 Borreliella valaisiana VS116
AGTTATTAGTTGCTAACAAAAATAACAAAGTTGCTCCTAAAAGTAAAAAAGTTGTATAATTGTTTTAGATATATGTTTCCACTTCCTAAGTTGTTTAAAAAAAGACCACTATTGCTTCTCCTGCTCCTATTCTTATAAATCACAATGAATCTATTTTTATCTCTACTAGTCTACCTAATTCCTTATACATTCTTCTTAAAAACACTTCTTTTTCACTAGTCTAATTTAGCTATTTTAAATTCTCTATTTTATATAAATTAACTTCACTATTCTTTAGTTAAAGAAACTATTACTAAACTAGTAATAGTAGTTAAACTATAAAGAACCTATTTTTCAAGAATAAATATTTTTGATATAGATTTAGTAATACATAACTCTAAAATACTATTTAAAATCAAAATAAATTTATTTATCCTCAAATTCATCTCATTCTAATTTTTATTTAAATTCTTATTCTATGTTATTTAGTTTTATGATATCTATCTTAACATCCAGCTCATAATCTTGATTACTACTATAAATGTGATATAATGATAAAATATTCTAATAATATTCTATTTTAGATAGAGGTAATATAATGAATTTAATGATTAAAGTGTGTTATTGATATCCAGTTTATTTTTAAGCTTTATCTCTTGTAAGCTATATGAAAAGCTTACAGATAAATCTCAACAAGCTTTAGCTAAAGCTTTTGTCTATGATAAAGATATAGCTGATAATAAAAGTACAAATTCTACTTCTAAACTAGATAATAGTTCTCTAGATTCTATAAAAGACAACAACAGAAGTGGTCGCACATCTAGAGCTTTAGATGATGCTGAATAAATTGGGGTAAAAGGAAGTAATCAAAACAGAAATGATCAACAACAAAATAATGAAAGTAAAGTAAAAGAAAGTGAAAAAAACAATAGTTCAGATATACAAGCATATGATAGTGTTTTAGGCACAGCTCATTCCGATGCTAGTGAAGTAGACAACAAAGAAACATGATACTAGCAGACAACCTCAACTACTTAATAAGGGCTCTAGAGAAGCTAGTAAAATTATACAAAAAGCTTCTACTTCTTTAGAAGAAACTGAGAAAGTAAATGCAGCTTTAAAGGAAACAAGATCAAAACTTGATAAGATAAAAAGATTAGCTAATAATGCTAAATCTTATTTAAATAATGCTAGAAAAAATTCTAGAACTAATGGTTCTATACTAGAAATATTGCCTAACCTTGATAAAGCAATTGAAAAGGCTATTAGTAGTTATGCTTCTCTTAATGTTTGCTATACTGATGCAATTGCTGCTTTAGCAAAAGCTAAGAATGATTTTGAGCATGCAAAAAGAAAAGCAAATGATGCTTTAGAAGAAGCTTTAAAAGATATACCTCATTTAGGGGGGTACAATTATCTTTACTATTACCGGATAAATGATGCTAATGATGCAATGGAGAGTGCTAAAAGTTTGCTAGAGGTTGCTAAGAATAAACAAAAAGAACTTAATGAAAATATGACTAAGACAAATAAGGACTTTCAAGAGTTAAATGATATATATAAAAAATTGCAAGATATGGACTCTAGATAAGTAAAAGTAAAATATTAAAGACAAGCCGGACAATACTTTATGAGGTTTGACTTCTTTATTTATAATACTCTCTTTCTAAACAACACTTTATTTTCTCTTAACTTTATAGTTTGACTTAAAAAGTCATTATTTTTTAAATTATTACATGAATTAACTTTAATATCTTTATTTTTAATATTATAATTATTATTAATACAGATATTATTTGCTATATAAATACATAACAAAGTTTTATTAAAAAGGAAATATAAATATTATGCGATTATGTTTAATAAAAATTTTTATTATACCCAATTTAGTATTTAGTTCTCTTTTTTTATTTGAAAGTTGTTCTGGTTTTCTATCTAAAAAATCTATAGAACAGTTTGCATTAGCATTAAAAGATCATCAAGAAAATAAAAAAAATACTACTAATACTTCAGTAGATAAAAATAGTAAGGAAATTGAATCTCCTAAAGACGTTACATCATCAAATAAAAAAACTTATGATCCAATCTTACAAGTAGGTTCTAATCAACATATGTCAGATGATCCTGGTGCAAATAATAAAGAATCCCTACCAAATTCAAGTCCAGCAATAATGCAAAATGACTCGCATGCTCAAAATAATGTAAAGATGGAAGAAAATAAATCAGCTACTCCACAACATGATCCAATTGAACAAAGTAATTTTAAAAATAGCCTTACTACAACAAGTAAAACTCCTGCTATTCCTTAAGAAGAAGAAATTAAAGCTAACTTAGATAAATTTGCACAAGAAGAGTATGAGCAAACATCTCTTGCAGCAATTCAAAATGCAGAGCAGATTGTTAATCATGCTAATCCTGAAAATAACTTAAACAATACACTCCTTGAGTTTAAAGAATTTCATAAAAAAATGTCAGATTTATTATTTTCTAATCTAAGCACATCTCCTTTAAATAGAAAAATAAAGTCTGTCAAAGCCACACTATGGGTAAAATTACAAGAAATGCGTTCTTTTATGGAGCAAGCAACTAATTCTTGGGGATCTGCTAAAGATATGCTAGATGTGGCTCGAGATAAACTAGCAGATTCTATTTATAAAAGATTAAACAATGAAAATGGCAATTCATACTGGTTCGGCAGTAATTTTAACAAACGCAATATACAAGATTTAGCAAAAAGAGCTATAGATCTTGCTACTGAATGCATTAAAATATATAGAAAATGCTGTTAGTTATCTTCAACAGGGAAATTCTTGCAAAAAAGAAATAGAAAATATATTAAAGCTTTAAAACTTCCAGTGTAGGCTTTAGTTTCTTTAATATCTCTACTCATATATGAAACTCTATTTACTAGAAAAACTTATATCAGCTTACCTAAATTAACTATCTCACTCCTATCTTGACTTTACAAACACTACTTTAATTCTTTCAGATTTATAGTTTGGCTTATGCATTATTAATCATTTTATAAATTATAAATGCAATATATTTTTTAATATAAGAATATCAGATTATAAAGAGAGGTAATAAGGTGAATTTAATTAATAAATTATTTATTCTAACTATTTTATTTTCCAGTGTTATCTCTTGTAAATTATACAAGAAGATTACATACAACGCCGATCAGGTTATAGACAAACTAAAAAGCAATAATGAGTCTTTTAATACTCTAAAGAGTAACGATGACAGCAAGAGAAGTGGTCGTAAGCCTAGAAGTGTAGATAATACTCATATGGACCAAGATACAGGCAAAAAACCTTTGATGGCAAACATGCAACCCGATATGCAAAATGATAATAGTAGCAGCAGCAATCATACTCTACAAGTTAATATCCAAGATAATGAAGCTAGTGAAGCTAGAAACATTATGCCGGAAATTGAATCTTCTAAAGAAGAGTACAATAGAATAAATGAAGATTTAGCAAAAATAAAAGCAAACCTTGATAAAATAAAAAGCTTACTTAGTACAGCTAAATCTTATTTAAAGCAGGCTAGAAGAGGTGTGGGATCTAGTAAAGCTAACTTAGCCTTATTGCCTAGCCTAAGAGAAGCTATTGCTAAGGTTAAGAGTAATCATGCTTCTGCTGATACTCATTACAATGATGCAATTGCTGCTTTAGCAAAAGCTAAGAATGATTTTGAGCATGCACAAAGAAAAGCAGATCAGGCTTTAGAAGAGGCATTAAGTAATAGCAATGCTTCAAGGCATGAGAGCTACTACTATGCTGGCTACCACCAATTTATGGCTGATGCTAAAGCTTCAATGAGTAGTGCTAAAAGTTTTCTAGAGGTTGCTAAGAATAAACAAAAAGAAATTAATGAAAATATGACTAAGACAAATAAAGACCTTCAAGGGTTAAATGATATATATAAAAAATTGCAAGATATGGACTCCAGATAAGTAAAAGTAAAATATTAAAGACAAGCCAGACAATACTTTATGAGGTTTGGCTTCTTTATTTATAATACTCTCTTTCTAAACAACACTTTATTTTCTCTTAACTTTATAGTTTGACTTAAAAAGTCATTATTTTTTAAATTATTAGATGAATTAACTTTAATATCTTTATTTTTAATATTATAATTATTGTTAATACAGATATTATTTGCTATATAAGTACATAACAAAGTTTTATTAAAAAGGAAATATAAATATTATGCGATTATGTTTAATAAAAATTTTTATTATACCTAATTTAGTATTTAGTTCTCTTTTTTTATTTGAAAGTTGTTCTGGTTTTCTATCTAAAAAATCTATAGAACAGTTTGCATTAGCATTAAAAGATCATCAAGAAAATAAAAAAAATACTACTAATACTTCAGTAGATAAAAATAGTAAGGAAATTGAATCTCCTAAAGACGTTACATCATCAAATAAAAAAACTTATGATCCAATCTTACAAGTAGGTTCTAATCAACATATGTCAGATGATCCTGGTGCAAATAATAAAGAATCCCTACCAAATTCAAGTCCAGCAATAATGCAAAATGACTCGCATGCTCAAAATAATGTAAAGATGGAAGAAAATAAATCAGCTACTCCACAACATGATCCAATTGAACAAAGTAATTTTAAAAATAGCCTTACTGCAACAAGTAAAACTCCTGCTATTCCTTCAGAAGAAGAAATTAAAGCTAACTTAGATGAATTTGCACAAGAAAAGTATGAGCAAACATCTCTTTCAGAAATTAAAAATGCCACGCAGATTGTTAATCATGCTAATCCTGAAAACAAATTAAACAATACACTCCTTGAGTTTGAAAAAGATTATGAAACTTTATCAAACTTATTATTCTCTAATTTAGACACATCTCCTTTGAATAGAAAAATAAAGACTATTATGCCTAAATTACAAGAAATGCGTTCTTTTATGGAGCAAGCAACTAATTCTTGGGTATCTGCTAAAGGCATGCTAGATGAGGCTAAGGATAAACTAGCAGAATCTATTTATAAAAGACTATACAATGGCAATTCATACCGGTTCAGTGGCAGTTTTAACGGACGTGATATGCAACATGCAAAAAATTTAGCATACAGAGCTATAGACTTTGCTTCTGCATGCATTGAATATACACAAAAAGCTATTGATTATCTTCAACAGGGAAATTCTTGCAAAAAAGAAATAGAAAATATATTAAAGCTTTAAAACTTCCAGTGTAGGCTTTAGTTTCTTTAATATCTCTACTCATATATAATCCCATCTTTACTAGAAAAACTTATATCAGCTTACCTAAATTAACTATTTCACTTCCCTCTTGCCTTTACAAGTACTGCTCTACTTCTTTCAAATTTATAGTTTGGTTTGCATTTAGCATTCACTATTTTTATAAATGTGATATTCTTATTTTTTAAGAATAAAGCATAAATATCATCAGATTCTAAGAAGAGGTAATAAGATAGATGAATTTAATTGCTAAATTATTTATTTTATCCACTTTAGTTTCAATTCCAAATATCCTCTCTTGTAAACTATATGATAATCTTGCAGACAACGCTGAGCAGGTTACAGACATACTAGACAACAATAAGTCTTCTAATACTTTAGGAAGCAGCAATGAGAGTAGAAGTCGCAGGCCTAGAAGCACAAATAATGCTTATATGAAACAAAACATAGACAAAAATCATTTAGTTGTTGCAGATATACAAAATGATAATAGTAGCAGCGGTCTTCCCCAACAAGTTAATAGTGAATCCAGGAAAGCTAATGAAGATAGTAATATTATGAAGGAAATTGAATCTTCTACAGAAGAGTAGCTAGACTAAGAAAAGATTTAGAAACTATAAAACAAATACTTGATAATATAGAAAGCTTGCTTAATACAGCTAATTCTTATTTAGAGAACGCTAGAAAAGCACCTAAATCTAATCAAGATAATCAAACCTTATTGCTTAGCCTGCACCAAGCTATTGCTAAGGTTAAGAGTAGTCATGCTTCTTTTATCATTTGTTATAATGATGCATTTAATTCCCTAGGAATAGCTGATACTGCCTTTAAAGATGCAAGAGAAAGGCAGTTGAGGTACAAAATGCTTAAAAGGAAAATTACGAATGGTATAACGGTCATTATCATTCTTTATAAATGACGCTAAAGATGCAATGGAGAGGGCTAAAAGGGTGCTAGATAACGCTAAGCATAACCAAGAATATCTTAATTCTAATATGTATCAGGCAAATGTAGACTTTGAAGAGCTAAATAAAGCATATGAAGCTGCTTATTAAATAATACTAATCTTAGATAGCTCAGCTTTAAAGACAAAAGCTCTATGCTATAAGCTTAACATATAACTCATATTCTTGATTACTAATATAAATGTGATATAATGACAGGATATTCTAATAATATTCTATTTTAGATAGAGGCAATATAATGAATTTAATGATTAAAGAAGTGTTAATGATATCCAGTTTATTTTGTAGCGTTATTTCTTGTAAGCTATATGAAGCTATAGATAAATCTCAACAAGCTTTAGCTATACAGGATTTAGCTAATAATAAATCTCTTATAAAAGACAACAAAAGAAGTGGTCGTAAAGCTAGAAGTATTAGTTATAAGGAAGTAAATAATCAAGAACAAAATAATGAAAATAACCTAAAAGAAGCAAAAGAAAGTAAAAAAGACAATAATTTAGGTATACAAAAAGATGGTATTGTAAACACAAACCCTTCCGTTGCTAGTGATGCTAGTGAAAAACATACTAATAGACAACCTCAACAAGTTAATAATAACTCTAGGGAAACTAGTGAAGCTAGAAACATCATACAAGAAATTTCTACCTCTTTAGAAGAAGTTAATAAAATAACTACAGATTTAGAAACAATAAAGTCAAGACTTAATAAGATAAAAAGTAAAGTTGACAATGCTAGTTCTTTTTTAAATAATGCTAGAAAATCTAATAAAGCTAACCCAACCTTATTGCCTAAACTTGATCAAGCTATTCGCAAAGTTAGTAGCAGCCATGCTTCTGCTAACTCTAATTATTCAGATGCAGTAGGTGCTTTAAAAAGTTCTAAGCACGATTTTGAGTATGCAAATAGAAAAGCAGAAGATGCTTTACAAGAAGCATTAAATAATAGCAATACTCAAGGTTACCAATATACTCGATACCACTATTATATGAATGATGCTAAAGAAGCAATGGGCAGGGCTAAAGTTAGCCTTAAGACTGCTAAGCAGAAACAAAAAGAACTTAAAGACAAGATGGATCAAGCAAATGCAGATTTTGAAGAGTTAAATAAAGCACATGAAGCTGCTTTAAGTAGTAGAGAATCTTAGCTAGTGTAGCTTCAAAGAAGACATGACGCTTACTTATAAATAAGGAAGCTTTTGGATTTTCACAAAAATAGTCTGGCTTTTTTGCACATATAAAACAACTCCATTATTTCTAAGATAGATATTTTAAGCCCCCTGGTAAAGTAATTCATTTATCCTAGATTTACTCTTCCGCTTCTATACTTCCCGTCCTGCTTAATCATTAATTTTAAAAATTAAATGTTTCTTTCTAGTCACTCACTATATTGTTACTATAACAAAAATTGAATCTTAAAAATTAACATATTACTTTAAAAAAGTATACTTATAGGAGCTGCTTATAAAGCTTAACAAACTTATTTTTACCAATATATATATCTAATATCTCTTCTACTTAGTTGCTCAATATCTAAAGATTTAAGTGATAAGCTCTCTTCACTAATATCTAATGATTTTTTTAATTCAGACACTTTAGTTTCTGATTCTAGCAATTATGCTCCTTTATTAGAAACTTCAAATACTGACAATACTGCCTTTAGTAGCAAAGATGTTGCTACTGCACTACCACAAGAGATTGCAATAGAAAATCTTTTAAAAGAAAAATTGATTGAAATTATATTTCCAATTTAGTAAAAGAATATGAAAATTATTTAAGAGCAAATTTAAATTAACAATTTAAGTTTAATTTATTGAGTTAACAACTAATTCAATAAATTTATTATTTTCAATCTATTTTTTAAATAATCTTACCTGTATTTAAAACCTTAAAAATAATAAAATGCTGCTTTAACTATTGCTCATTTTAATGTTGCCATACCTTTTAAGGCCAAAACTCACTTCTTTTTCAACAAATCTATATCTAAACAACGATTACAAAAAAGTATTCTTAGCCAATCAAAGTATTTAACAAATAAATCAAAAGACAACTACCATGTTCATGTAATATTAATTTATTCATAGAATGATTTTTATTTAGCTATTACTTAACAGAACAATTCTATAGTGCCTTAAAATGCTCTATAAATTATCTACAACTTCAAAGTTTTTAAATCTTTAAAACAATAATCATTAAAAATCCATTCATAAATAACATATACTGTTATTTAAATAAATTTGATAAAAAATACATAAAAATAAATTTTAAAAAAAGCTCAAAATACTACAAAACTTATCACAATAAAAATATTGTTATGATTATTCCAATAATTCAATATTGAACCTAATATTATATTATATTAAATATTGAATTATATTAAATATTGAATTATATTAATATTGCATTATATTAAATATTAGATTTTAATTAAGGAGAGTATTTATGAAATATAATATAATTGCAAGCATATTCGTTTTTCTATTTTTAAATGCTTGCAATCCAGATTTGAGCACCAATCAAAAAGATGTGAAGTCTTACTATAGTAAAAAGGGAGTAAAATCTAATAAGAAAAGACTAAAATCTAATAAAAAGATATTAAAACCTAAAGCAGAAGCAAACCAAAATCAAGAAGCAAAACCAACTCAAAAAGTAGACCAAAATCAAGAAGAAGATCCTGATAAAAGAATAAAAAATACACTGCTTGATGATTTAAGAAATTTAATAGAAACAGCTAACGCGGATAGAGAAAAATCTATACAAAAAGCGAAAGAAGAACCTGTAGACCAATATGGAATAGCGGCTTTTAAAGAATTGGGATGGTCATCACCAGGTGGTGAAAAAATAGCCGATAATAGCGAAAGATCTAAAAGATATAGAAAACGAATTTATGCTACATTAAATGATATTGATATTAGTGAATTAAAGACATTATCAGAAATAATAATGCTGTCAGGACAAACACAAGGTCTATTTAACACCCTTAGCACATTTGGAGAGACTCTAGACGATGTGATCGTTCACTTATACCCTAAAAAAGATACTTTAGACAAACTAAAGATTTCAGATTTAGAGAAGCTTAAAAATTCGTTTAAAGAATTACTATCTATAAAAGCAATCATCTCAGAAACGTTAAACAAACTTTTATTAGATTATCAAAATGATGAAAATTCTATAAAAACAGATAACACCAAGCTTGAATCTCATGTAACCACACTTTACAATCAAATTCTAGAAAAAAACAAGGAAACAAAAAAGCTAAAAAGTGACATATTTTCAATACATAACCTTTAAGTTATGTATTGAAATTGTCATAATGAAAAAAATTATTCTTAACAAAGGATCGATTTATCGTTTTAACTAAATATTTAAAAAAACTTGTCATTTATGATTTACATAAATTTTAGACAGAGATAAGTTTGTTAAATTGATTATTGATTTTAAATATCCTTTTTCATGATGACTACAAAAATTCCTCCGATAAAAACAAGACAATATTGTAATTAAATGCTAGAATAAGCAAGCTATTATTTCCATACTCCTTAATTTAATAATAGTAGTTAACAATAGATTAGATTAATATTAATAATGGTGTATACTTTAAAAGAATTATATCAAAATGTACTTAATTTAAAAATTAAGTACATTTTGATAATTTTATTTTTAATAACTGGCGGTTACAAACAAAAAGAAAAATTATATGACAAATTAAAGATTTAATCATAAAGAATTGATCGAATCTTTAAATAATTAATTTACTTTGATATTTTATTACTATTAATACAATAAATAAAAATCAAAAATACATTATTGTCTTAATCCATAAGTAATGCTGAAAACATTATTTTTGATATAAAAGCTAATACCTTATTTTTAATGGAAAAACCTCTATTAATATCATTGAAAAGTACATTCGAAGTCAAAATAAATCTAATAAATCTATTTTATTAAAAAATTTAGCTCCATCTAAACCTAATGGAAATTATAGATGAAGAATTCTTCGTTATTTTTTTGTTTAAAATTCCAACCTATATTTTTTATTTTGCTAACATCGTAAGCCAAATTATTTATAATATTTTTTTCTTATTTATCTCTTATTTTTTCACATGCTTTCATAATTTTTTTGATATTTTCTTTTCATCATCAAAATCATTAAATAATTTATCTAACAAAAACCGAAAGGATTTAACATTACTTTCTTAAAAATCGTAATTTTATTGGATTTTGATTAAACTTTTTTATTGTTTTAATCATTTTATTTCTTAATATAATTAATGCTTCTAATACACCATTTTTATATAAAAATTCTTCTTTCATCGCTTCTCTTCCTATTACATTATCAATTTCAAAATGTTTACTGCCTCGTCAACTAGAAATTCTTTACAAACAATCTCTATAATGCAAAATATCACAAATGCTGTAAATAATTATTTTTTTAATAAAAAATACATTTTGTTTTAAAATTGTTTTAAAATTCAAAAAATTGAGACTATTTTAAATACATGATATATGTTTTTATATCTTAAATAAACACCTGCAAAGCAAAATAATTTTTTAGAACTAAAAATAAGCTATTTCCACAAATTAGAAGTGTGAAACAAAAAAACAGCTTTTGTTAATTTTGTTGGCAAAAAGTTTTAAACAAAGTTTAAGGGCTTAGCTAAATTCTCTCTTTAAAGAACTTATCTAAGCCCCAGACTTTCAAATTAACAAAATACGGTAGTAAATTTACAACACAAATCTCTAAAATTACTACACTAGTTATAGTATAGACTAACTTATAATTAAAATCAACTGATTTTTATGCAAAATTAGAACAAACCTAAATTACAAAATTTTTTTTTATATTCTTTATAAATGTGTTTACTTTTGAGTTAAAATTGTGTACATTAAGAATAAAGAAAAACAAAATACGGAGGTATAAAAAGCAGTGAAATCTCATTTTATAAGTTTTAAAAACAACCCCTACTCTAGCAAATCACAACATAAATTAATAGTACTAGTATCCACACTATCTTATGTAAACAGACAATATAAAAAATATGTTCAAAGTAACATATTTTATTATTTCAATAAAAATCTTAAAAGAAATGGCCAAACTACTGTTACACTAAAAACTATGCAAAATTATCTTTACAAATTAGAAAAAGAGTTGAAAGTAACAACCAACTATTATAAACACTTGGGAGTAAATTGTGGAACTGAAATCTACTATAAACTTAAATACCCAAAAAAAGAATGTTATAACATAATAAACCGGTATTTTAAAGAAAAAAAAGAGGCAAGATTTAAATCAAGAGTAAATGCATATCTTGAATGGAAAGAAAATAAAAATGGGAATGTAGGGTTTGGGGAGTGTATTAGTAATAAAAATAATAAAGATATTAGAGAAAAAACAAACAAAGGAATTATAGAAAAACAACAGCTAAAAAAATATTTCAATAAATGTAATTTTTTATCGAAAAAAACTCTTTCTATTTTAGATTTAAATCTTAACAAAGATAAAGCCATAGAAGTATTAAAAATAATAAAAAAAATCGAACTTAACTTAACAAAACATAAAAACAATTTAAGCCAAAATTATTCTGAAACAAAAAAAAATCAGTTAAAAAAAATATTAAGTGATACTCAACAACAATTAGAGCAAAAAGGACATTATCCCAACAATTTAAAAGTTTATATTCAAGATATTTATGAAAAATATAAAAACAAACCCCATTTTATTATAGAAAACCAAAAATACAAAGATTTAAGCAATATAAAAATTAAATTAGAAAAATCAATTGAAAGAAAAAAAGAAAGTTCTGGAAGTAATCACGAACGAATTAAAATAAATATTTTTAATATACTAATTGAACAGTTAAAAAAAGAGTCAGAAATTAAATTTTTAAAAACAACGGTAAAAAATTATCTAAATAAAAAGAATAAACTAGAATACAATAAAGTATTTGATAAATACTATTGGGAATTGTTAAAAATAATAAAAAATAAAAAATATTGTGTAGGGATTAAATATGCAAGCAATATCTGATTTTAAAGAACCTATAAGACCGATAATCAAACGTTCGGACAAAAAAGATCTTTTTGTAAAAATTGAGATGGATGAGCATAGAACAATATATCACACAAAAATAATGATGGACATTTACAAATTTGGATTTGATAGTAAAAAAAATATATTTCGTCTGTCATTAAGAAAATTATTTAACCAATTAAGAGTGGAGGAATTTCGATTACATAAAAAAGAAGGCGACAAATTCATAGGAATTTTTTATGGATATAGAAAACCTATAAAAAATGTTTTTGTAAAATATGAAATAAACGGAACTAAAAAATCATATGCATTTTCAAAAGCATATTACATAGAGTTTAGATTTCAAAAAGGTAGTATTTTTTGCTATTTTAAAGGATTATTCCGTTTATTAAAAAAAGAAAGAGTAGATAATTTTTACAATAAAACACTGATTAGAATTTTTACAGAATTAGAAGAAAAAGTTTACGAATTTTATGGTAAAAAATATCCAAAAAAAGGAATTCTTTTAAAATGGATAAAAAAAAACCAGAAATGATAACAATCGGTTCAATTAAAATTGGCGTTTGTAAAAGCATGTTAGCAGTTATATTTTTACATGTTTTAAAAGAGATTAAAATTCAATTTTTAATGGATGTATGAATTTAATAAGCAATAATATGCATATTATACAATTCCATTCAATTTTGTGTAAATTTGAAAAAGAAGACATTCCTTATATAAATAACTTAAACTTATTATAGAATACATATTTGATAAGAATTTATATTCTAATAATTTTGATTATGTAATAATTAATACTTCGCCTAGACCAAGTTCTTTATTATTTAATGCGTTAAATGTTAAATATAAAGTTGTAATACCTATTAAGGCAAAAGGATGATCTGTAGGATATTTTTCAATATTAATGAATGATCTTTAAGAATTTGAAAACAATAAACTTGGATATAAAAATTACAAAGATCTACTTTGTAGAATTACTCTTGATGATATTGATAATAAAATCAAAATAATTAAAATCTTATATAAAAAAAGGGAAAAAACTTTATTTGATTAATGGCTATAAAAAATTTTGAAGATTTTTCGTCAGAATTTATAATATCCAGAAGTCAGGCTTTTTATGCCTTAAAATTTATAGGAAAGTGTTAAAGGGGAGTATATCAATAAATGATATTAAAAAACAAGGGCTAAAGTGTGTATATAAAAATATGTTAAATATAAAAAATAAAGAGGATATATCGAAAAAAGATCAGATAAAGTCATTAAGGTGTTTTATCTTAATCGTCAAGAAATTTATTATTTTTATAAAAACAATGACAAGTTTACTGAATTTTTGTTAAACATTCCGTTTAATGAAGAAAAAGAAATGATTAGAAAAATCATAAAGAGATATAAAAAACTTAAATGGGATAATAAAATTTTATAAATAATTTAGTCTGTAAATGTTTTTAAAAATGTAAAATATAATGATGAAATTTCAAATAAAGGATTTAGCAAGGAAATAATAGATTTTGTTTTGCACATAATAATAATTGCAATTTTAAAGTTCTAAAAAAAAAGAATGAATTCACTAGAATGGCAAACAATTAATACAGAAGAAATTTTTTTCAAAGACATATTTAATGTTAAAAGTAAATCTGATCCAAGCAATAGCGTAATTTAAACAATACTGGTAGTAACGATTTAAAAAGTTAAAAAAAACAATTTAAATTTCGAGAAGGAAAAAAAATATTGAAATTAAACCAAATATCTGGGAAAAAGGGTTGCTTATAAAATGGATAGAAAAAATGAAAAAAAAGCCAAACATTTGAAAAAGTCTAGGCTAACTTAATTTTGATTTAGTTTAGGTAATACCAATATTATTTTTTTCAAAATGTTTAAGTTTATAATAAATAATTAATTGTAGAAATTATGATAATATACTTAAGAAGCTTTAGGAGAAATTTAGGAAATAAAAATTAAAATGGCTTTTGAAAGCATGAGTTATAAAAGAAGAAATAGTCGTTATTCTTGCCTTTCAACTTATATTTAACTAATTTTTCTAAATGTCTTTTGAATAAAACTTATGCTATCTTGTCATTGTTTTTACATTTTATCTTTTTATCTTGCCAAGACTTATAATTAGTTTTGCTTTGTATGTATGGCGGGTTAGTATTTTTAGTACGATTTTTTTTCAAAATAAAGAGAATTATTGTTCTCCTTTACAATTGGTAAATAATTAAAGTGCAAGCTTAAACTACTATAAGTAGTTTAAGCTTGCACTTTAATTATAAATCTTTTTAGCATCATTATTATTTAATTTTTATGTATGTGTATTTGTAAATTAATCTTATAAGGACAATGTTAAATATTTGATTTCCATAAATTGATATAATAATTAGTGTTTAACAATTTATTATACCAATATAAAATTGGTATATGCTTATATGGCATGTATATTTTACATAGATAATTCTATCTTAGTAAAGATTTGCAAGTTTTAAAAAGAATAGGTCTTGGGATACTTATAAATTGTTTTGATTTTATTGAGTCTACTCTTGATCAGCAGTTCAAAAATATAAAGAAAATATTAATCTTAAATAGAATTTATATATGTGTCGATAGTATTTTTGCTATAAAATTTTTTTTGCTATAATGAAAAAATATTTTATGAAATTTTGACATTGAGGCAAGAGAGCTTTGAAAATTATTTAAAGTAAAAAGGATTTTATGAAAAAGGGTATATATATTTTAAATATAATTTTTTTTATATCATTTTTTTATTCTTGTTTTTTAGTACCAAAATCTTTAAAAAAAGTCAAAACTGAAATTTCGGAGTTTGGGCTAATTGAAGAGTATGGTAAAAAAAATATTGAAGAATATAATAAAAAAAATGTTAAAGAATATAATAAAAATGTTTATTGTATTGATGAAGAATCTATTTTAGACGAAATAAAAGAAGGAGAGGTTTTTGAGTTATTTGCAGGAGGCTATGTTACATGGGCAAAATCTGGCAAATTAAGAGCTATAAAAGATAAATATAATAATTTAATCCAAGATCTTAGAGGGCTTAAGTATTCTTATATTTTTTCACCCATTCGATTTAAAACTTTGTCTTTATGGTTGAGCTATAATTATTATATTAATGATAATAATTATAAAATATTGGGAAATAGTGTACCAATAGCTAAAATAATAGCATTTGAGTCAAATAAAGAGTTTGAAGAAAAATATGAAGTTAAAAGCCTAAAATTAATTTCTGAAGGGTCAAATATTGATTTTGAGCAATATAGAGTTGGCGTTGCTAAAATTAGTTTAAAGGAGAGTTCAAAAGAGTTCGGATACATTAATTCATATAATTTCGGGGTTTTTAATGATGATTTGTCAAAATCTTTTGAATTTCTTTATAAGAAGAATAAATGTAATAATATGCTTGCAAAGCTTACTATAAAAAATAAACAAACTAATGAAGATAAGGTATATGAAATTGTATTAAATACAAAGCTATTCTATAATGCAGTTAAGCTGATACTTTCTAAGTATCCAAATTTATCAAGCGAGAAATTAAAGCTTTCTGTCGATTATGAATAATAAATTTAATAACCGGATGACGTTTTGAAAACATAAATAATAAGAAATAAGAAAGATTTTAATTTATTTGCGAAAAGCATTAGCACTAAATATAATCCTTGGTATGATGATTTAGACATAGAATTAGAAAAATTATTGGGAAAATTGAGTGGAATTAGGAGCAATTTAAGAACTAAATTAAATGAAGGCAATTAAATATATGTTTTAGGACAGAACGAAACCAACTTAAAAAATGTAAAGATTGACGAAATTGAATAAGACCTAGATAAACAAAATCAGAATTAAAGATTAGAGAATATCTTAAAAACAAATCTAATTTTGAAAAAATTAAAGAATATTGCGCTAAATTTTATTTTTTTTCAGCATTATACTTGGTTGCAATGTCAAGAAAAACATCTTTTCTATTCTTAACAAGTTATCTTAAAATATAATAAGCCCTTTTTGTATCTTGTTTTACAAACCCATATACTTCTTTATCCCCCATAGGAATTCTAACAAAAATATCAGTATTTATCTGATTTGTTTATATTGTTATTTAAATCTAACGATTTTTTGCAAACATATGTTTTTTTTATAATTTTGAAACCCAATTCCCTATACTATTCAACACACTACCAATTACAACACTTTCTTACCTTCAACAACACCCCCGGTTATTTCTTTTATTCCATTTTTTGTATCCAAAAATCTTTTAACTTGTTTTTTCAAAACTTGATCTAATTTTTTACATCTTTATTGATTAAATAATTATTGAAAGAACTTATCAGTGCAAAAACAACACAAATAATAAACATTTTTCATTCATAATTATCACCTTTCAAAATTAAAAAATAAATCAAAGTTCTTCATTTATAATTTTTTAGTAAGCGGTAAAAGCAAGAAAACCAATAGTTATAAATATTTGCTAAAAATGAAAATAAACTTAAAAAATTCCAAGGAAAATTATTGAAAAAACAAAAAGGTTTTAGCAATAGAATTGATCTAGATTAAGAGTTACTAGCCGTATAAGAAAATTTTATGTCAAAGAAAAGGATTTTTACATAAACTGTCTCATTGCTTTGTAGCTAATTATAAAAACCTAATAATAGGAAACTTGTCTATTGAAGGCATGCAAAAAGAATTTAAAGCTAAAAACCTAGTATTTGATACTAGTAAGCCTTAAGATTTAAATTTTAAAATGAAAAAACCCTTTTCGGGCATCTTTTCGACATTAAACTAGGCAAAATAAACTTAAGCCTACTAGAAATAATAGACTACCATTAATCAAACATTAAAGTCAACAAAACTTGAAAATTTATTTATTCTTTTTCTTTTTTAAAAAATCATATTTAATTATGATCTCTGATAAAATATCTTTTTTATTTTTAAAAATCTCCTCTAAAATAAAATAGACCCTTTTAGTATCTTTTTTACAAAAATCATATAATTCATTATCTTTTACTAAAATTCTAATTGGGGCATTTTCTTTGTTGTTTTTATTCATATCTTCTTGATTTATTTCTAATAATCCTTGTTTTTGTATAGCATGATATATGCTATTAAAACCCACTTCCTTAATTTTATCAATAGAAACAACGCCTTCCAAAACCTTTTCATAAACTTTTAAATATGTATAAGCCTGGGTTTTTGCAATTATAAAAGATTTTATAAATTGTTCAAAACTTTTAAAACCATCGTATTTATAAAGTTCTTTTTGCTTAATTTCATATAAAATTTTCATTCTTTGAATTTTATTGTCAATATCATCTTTCAAATTAAGCCTTAATTGATCTTTTAGATCATTGTAAATTATTAAATTTTCATCTTGACTATTTAAATTTTGACTTTTATCAATAAAATCTTCAAATCTGTCATTTAAAATCATCTCTTTTTTATTTTGTTTTTTCCCCATTTTGTCCCCCTATATTTATTTTTGTTTTAGAAGTATGCATTTCTATGCATTTAACTATTAATTAGTATCTAAAAAAATAAATTTTGACGAATAATATGAACAAAAAAAGATATATGGTAAATTTAATACCACGAATCTGTGAATAAATATTGACACAAATTAAAATTTGTGTCAATATTTATAATTTTTTGACAAAAAATAACTACCCATAATAAAAAAATCGTTCGGTTCTGAACGAGAAAAGAAGCTATTTCTATAATCTTTGACTTAGAAATAGCAGCTAAAGAAAATATATTTTTTAGATTATCTTAATTCTTTATACTTTGAGCGTTATTTATTGTTTTATTTTTAATCAATTTTATTGAAAAGTTTCTTCCTAGTTATTGCATAAAAACAAGATCTTTTTTTGTTAAAAACTCAAGCCTAGTAACTTAAATATTATTAAAAATAGTTTTTAAATTTAATTTTAACAGGGGGGTTGAAATTAATTATTTTATGTATTATACTCCTTAACTATTAATTAATAATTAAATGCACATTAAACTGGGGGACAAAAAATGAAAGCTGTTGTACCTAATTATAGCTGCCAAATTAATGCTAATAAATTCAATAAGTTACTTTCAAAAGATTGTAAACTTAAGAAAATAATTTTTGCCGTTATTTTCTTAAACAAAAAGCTTGAAAAAAAACATAATGTGTCAATACATGGAATTTATTTCGACCCTGAAAAACTAAAAGAACTTCGGGTTCATCATCAAGGAGATATATTTTGCTTACTAAACTCAAACATAGATAAAGAAAGTAAAAAAACAACTGCAATTAATACTACAAAACCAGATTTAAGATTTTTAGTTAAGCTAAAAGCACTAGAAAAAAGAATACTAACATTCTCCAATAACTTTGGAGAATTCAAAGGAAAGCTTTGTATATATAAAGTATCACCTATTACACATAAATTGATTGATGCATATTTTAGTAGCACTAAAGCAGACTTAATAATCAAGAAAGCAAAGGAAGAAAAATATGCCTTAGAAGAAGAAAAAAAGTCTTTTGACTTTCAAAATATCACTGAAAATATCACTGTATATAATAAACAATATATAAACATATACAAAAAGAATTCTATAGAAAACTCTATCTTTAAGAGAATCAAATCAATAGTTTCTAACACAAAAAAATCAATCAAAACACTAAAAAATATTTTATTAAACTATAAAAATTTTAAAAATTATTTAAAATATGATTATGAGGTAAGAGATATTAGAGAATTTTTCTTATCTAAACTAAACATCTATAAACATAAAATCCATTTTATGAGACAAAATGCCCCTTATAAAACCGATTTTTATATTCTTGCAGGATAATTTAAAGATACTTATGCTACTAGATGGAAAGCAAATAGAATGATTAGCTTTTTATGACATGTTGGCAAAATAACCAATAATCTTTTAGCTAACATTTTGAAAAAAGGATTATAATTTGAGTAGTTTACTTGAAAAACTCAGAAACAAAAAAAATAATATAGAAAAAAGAATTATATTCAATAGAATCGAAGAAGTAAATAGTAGAAAAATATACTGCACAAAAATATTTAAACACCTAGTTGGTTTTAAAATTACAAATAAAGGAGAAAGACTAAGACTTACTTTCCAAAAGTTTAATAATACTGAAGATTTTCTTTTTTTCAATCTTTTTCCTTTAAAAGAAGATGATAAGTTCTTAGAAATAAGATATAGACATGACATATTAGACAAACCTTTTTTTCTTAAAAAAGAAAATAATAAAACTTATGCAATAAAGAAACTCTATTATATAGAATTTGCTTTTAAAAATGGTTCTATTAAGGCATATGTTCAATCTTTAAGAACACTTCTAAGAAAAAATAAAGAAAACACCGAGTATTATCAATTTAATTTATCACACTTGAAAAAAATGGAAAAAAAAGTATATGAATTTTATAATAAAAAATTAAAAGATGAGGGAGTTATAAATAAATGGATCAAAAAAAACCAATTATAATTACACTTGCAAGTTTAAAAGGAGGGGTTGGGAAAAGCTCACTTTCTATACTTTTTTCTTATGTCTTAAAAGAATTAGGCAAAAAAGTATTATTAATTGATCTTGATCCACAAAATTCTTTAAGTTCCTATTTTAATAGATATATAACTAATATTAAAAAACATAATGTTTATGAATTTTTGAAAGGAAACACCTATTTTGATAAATGTGAAAATAAAATTAATGAATTTATTTCTATAATTCCTTCCCATCCTGTTTTAGAAAAATTTAATACAGATGATATAGATTATAAAGAAATTATTTTAGAATTTAGATTGAATAAAAGTAGTAAAAGTTTTGATTTTGATTATATTATAATAGATACTTCTCCTAGTAAAAATTTTCTTTTAAAGAATGCTTTAAATGTTACAGATCATGTTATAATCCCGGTTCAAGTGGAAAGATGGTCAATAGAAAGCTTTTCTATTTTAAAGGAAACTATCAATAATATTCAAAATATTAAAAATAAAAAATATAATATTTCTATTATAGAAAACCAATTTATTAAAAATAGGAATACCTTAAAGGAGGTTGAAGATGTATTGTATAAAAAATATGGCAGATATATAAAAGGGAAAATTCATTTTTCAAATAGTATAAAAGTTTTTATAAATGATCTTTTAGAGCCTTCTTTGAAAGAAATTTATTATAGGGAAGCTGAAAATGCTTTAAAAAATATACTTTAAATTTATGAAATATTAAGATGATATTTTTGATTTTCAATTTTTTTAATCTTATTTCTATGTCTTTAATTTGTCTTATTCTTTATTGATAAAGAATATTTAAAATGATTTTCTAATAAAGAAAATTTTTAAGATAAAACCTGTAACTTTCAATTAACTATATAATTTAGCGAACTATCTTATTTTTAATTTTTAATCATTATATTATATTATATTATATTTTAATTTTATTATTTTATTTCTTCCTCATATTCTTTGTATATCTTTTGACAAATCTTTAAATATAGAATTTAGTGATATTACAGATATAATTAGTTTAACAAAAAATATTTTGTGCAATAAAACTTCTAGTTAAGATAAAGAAAAAATAGAGAAAATTAGAAAATTAAGTAGTTACTATAAATTTTTTCGCTATGGAATTGAGTTTTCAGATATTTAGGAAGAATTTAATATTGCAATTGAAAATACTATGTGGGAGAAAACCAAATTTGATGAATCTAAATTTTTTTCAAAACACATTCCTAACTACAGAAAATTAAGCATAAAAGAGCAAAATAAAATAAGCAAGAAATATTCAGTAAAAATACTAATCCTTTGAATAGAATGCAATTAAGAAAAACAGTATAAACACTATTAACAATATTTATAAAAGTGATTTTAAATACATTGCTAATGGCGGTAATCCGAATATTTTTAGATGCTTTATTACATTTAATTTAAAATTAATAAGAGAAAAAGTTAATTTAACTTATTTGGTTTCTTTGATTTTTTGGAGTGAATCTAGTTCTAGGTCACTGAGAAAGCATATAGTTGTTAACTATGAGTTTAATTATATTTATTGATTTGAAAATAAAAAAAGATTTGAAGACGTGGATTCTAGTTTTAAATTTATAAGATTTCATATTTGTAATACAAAAACTCCCACATCAAATTTTAAAGTAAAATTCATGATTCATAGCAGTGATAATATTAATGATCTTATAATTTCTTTCTCTATCTTTTTAGCCTTCTATCCTTTTTTTCTTTAAGCCTTTTAGCAAGAAATTTATATTCGCAGCCTTTAGATTCATATGCGCCGCAGTGTTTTATATGGCTTCGTTTAATTATTTTTAATGTAAAAGCATGCAACTGAAAAAATAAGGCTGATTGTTAGTCTTGTTTTTTTGGGAGCTGTATTAGATAGACTATAATGATGTTTTTATTAAAAAAATATGCTTTCTAATTTAAAATTGGATGCAATTGAATGTTGGTGTTTAATAAATTTTTTGTTTTTTGATAGGGGGGTAATTATTGAGTTTTTCATAAAAGTTTTTCTATTAGAGTTTTTTGAATTATTTTTTTTAGATATTCCTTATTTTTCAACTTCAAATTAATGGAGTAATGCTTTAGAAATTAATCATAACAAAAAGAATTTTATGAAAAAGAGTATAAGTATTTTAAATGTATTTTTTATATCATTTTTTTGTTCTTGTGTTTTAGAACCAACCTAGTTCAAAAAACATCAAAACCTAAGTTATAGACCTTGAGCTAATTAAAGGGAATAATGAAAAAAAATATTAAAAAAGAAAAGATATTAAAAATATTTCCCGTATTAAAAAAGAATTTGAGTCAATCCAAATAAAAAAGGAGAGGTTTTTTTGGAAGAAGGGGTTATGTTACATAGGTAAAGTCTGGTAATTTGATGTTTATAAAAGACAGACATAATAATTTAAGTTGAAGATCTTAAAGGGCTTAAATATTCGTATATTTTTTTCACCCATTCGACTTAAAATTCTTTCTTTTTCATTTTGGGATAGCTTTGCTTATTATATTAATGATGATAATTATAAAATATTTGGTGTAAAGGTTTCAATAGCAAAATAGTAGCATTTGAATCAACTGAAGAGTATTAAGAAAAGATACTAAATACTAAGTCAAAAATTTAAAGTTAATTTTTGAAGGAGTGAGTTTTGATTTTGAAAAATATAGAACTGATGGTTTTATTAAAATTCTTTTGAAAGAAACTTAAAAAGAGGTTGGATATGTAAATTTCTATAATTTTGAGGTTTTTAATGATACTTTAATAAATTCTTTAAAACTTTTTATAAAAAGAGTAAATGTGACTATATGTTTGCATATCTTACTATAAAAGATATACAAGCATGTGAGGATAAAACCTATAAAATTGTATTAAATCTGAAACTATTTTAGTATAGGACAAAAAATCAATAAAAAAGAATACAAATGTTCTATATTATAGATCCATTTCTACTTTTTTAAAAAATAATCATTCATCAATAATAAGCTTTAATTTTTCTTTTGATAAATTTGGATACTTGGTAAATATTAGCCTAACAACATCATTGAATAGTACAACAAATTTTTTTAATTTTAACAATTTATTTATCTTTTTGAGCATTGGTGTTATTATAGTATAATAACAGTTTCATATTGTATATGATATAATACGAAATGTAATTTACCTTGAAAAGGTATAGAGTTTTTATGATTAAAATTGGAAAATATATTTTGGCCATAATATCTTTATTTTTCATTATGTCTTGTCATATGTTAGACAGAGAACAAAATGGTTTGAATCGGAGGGAAGGTCTCTACCGAAATCAAGATGAAAATAGTGAAAAATTCGGGAAAAACATCAATAAAGGCATTTCCAATGTAAATCAAGATCAGCTTAATGAGAATGTTGGTAGATTAAATCAGAGAAACATTGATGAACTTGAAACTTTTGTTAAAAAGTCTAAGTATTATTCTATAAAATTAGACACTATTTATAATGAATATACACAAGCATATAACTATATTATGACTTATTCTGGGAGCGGTTGTAAACTTTAAGAGCATTGTAAAAGTAAGCTTACTCAAGCTATATCTATGTTTAAAAAAGATAATAAAATTGTTAATAAGTTTAAAGAGTTTGAAAAGATTATAGAAGAATACAAGCCTATGTTTTTAAGTGCATTAATTGATGATTTTACTACAAAATTAAACCAAGCTGTAGATAATGTGGCTAATTCTAGATATGTTGCTGATTCTTATAAAAAACTTAGAAAATATGTTGTATTAGCCTACATGGAGAGTTTTGATATTATATCTTCTAAGTTTATCGATAATAATTTTGTTTAGGCTTCCAAAAAATTTGTTAATAAAGCTAAAGAGTTTTTAGAGGAAGATGATCTTATAGCTCTTGAGTGTATTGTTAAAACTATTGGTGATATGGTTAATGATATAGAAATAAATTTAAGAATTAGATATAATAATTTTTATAAAGAAGAAGCAGGATTTTTAATTGCTGCTATAGAGCTTGAGAGGGCTTATAAAGCTGTTAAGTAAACTTTATATGTATTATTTTAATTTGAGAAGCATGCTACTCTTTTGATAAATTGTTTAGGCCCAAACTTATCTAATACTTCTCTTTTTACTACTACTATACTACTATTCGAAAATCTATAAATTTGAGCTTAATAGAAGAAAAGCTAAATTTCTTTTAAAATTATTTACAGTTGATAAGACTAGATCACACTT